>JBJTOW010000001.1:0-6798 GCA_046074805.1 Planctomycetota bacterium
CAAGTCCGTCGCCGCGTTCCCAGTGCGTCCGACTCCTCCGTACGACAGACTTCCAAGTCCGTCGCCGCGCTCTCAGTGCGTCCGACTCCTTCGTACGACGGACTTCCCAGTCCGACTCCGCCTTGCGATATCCGTCGATTACCTGTTAGACTGCGGGACTTGCTCGTTCGAGCAAGTTGGCTGGACGCTGTTACCGTCCGCCGAGCTAGGAAAATGTTTCGATAGTCAATGGCGAAGGTTTGACCTGTGACGGATGCGCGACTTGGCCCGTGGGCTGAGCGCTGCCGTCATCGCCGAAATGATCGTACAACGATCGAAAGCGGGGAAATCGTGTCGCAGACGTTGGTTGAGGAACTGGTACAGGCAGGGGTTCACTTCGGGCATCGCGCGAGCCGCTGGAACCCGAAGATGGCTCCTTACATCTACGCTCGCAAGGGCTTGATTCACATCATCGATGTCCGCGAAACGGTTCGCGGGTTGCTCCGAGCGAAAAAGTATCTTGCCCAGATCGCCGCAGGCGGAAGTTTGGTGTTGTTCGTGGGCACGAAGCGCCAAGCCCAGGCGGCCGTGGAACGCGAAGCATTGCGGTGCGGTATGCCGTTCGTTTCCGAACGGTGGCTCGGCGGCGCCCTCACCAACTTTAAGACCGTCCGCAATCGACTCACCCGCCTTCAGGAACTGGAGGCTCTTCGCGCCGGGCCCGAAATCGCCAACTATTCGAAGAAGATGCAGTCGGCGTTGGCTCGCGAATACCGCAAGATGTACCGTAACCTGAACGGTTTGCGGCTCTTGAACCGCAAGCCCGCCTGCCTCGTCGTGTTCGACCCGAAGAAGGAAAAGAACGCGGTGCGGGAAGCCCGAGCACTCGGCATCGCTACCGTCGCCCTGATCGACACCGATTGCGATCCGGATCTGATCGATCTCCCCATTCCGGGCAACGACGACGGTATCCGCTCGATCGAATTGATCATGCGGCATCTGTCGGACGCCATCTGCGAAGCGAAGAATCTCACCGTCGGCTCCGTGAAACCGACCGCCAGCGAACCGTCGCAGCGGGCTGTCATCGCGGAAAAGGGCGACGAGTAAGCATCGGGACGCGGCCCGCAAGGGACGCGTACGCAACCGGAACGCGATTGGTCCGCGACGAAAAGACGATCGGAACGCGTCGAACTCTCCACCGTTCGACGCGGATGTTCAATCCCGCATCGGATGCGAATCACGTCTCCGCGAGTCTGGTTCTCGATGACTTCAACTTCGTTGTCATTGTTCGCAACCGTCACCAATGTCGCATTCGCCGCGAGGTTCGCGTTCCGTTCCTCCGAATCCGAGCGGCATTGATGGACGGACAAGGCGAAGCCGCGCGGAGGACGCGAACCGTCGTCGCGAACTCGGTGGCCTGATCACTTGTCGCAAGGTCGAGCCGGGATTGCGTCTCGAAACGACGCGACGATCACCGATCCGGCTTGCTTACATTCGGCCTTCACACAAGGCGATATATTGAGCGGCCAAGGCCGTTACGAAACACGGATCACTGCTTAACGATTGAACTGTTTTGTTTGATGAATGAAGAGAAGGGGATTGCCATGGCTGAGATCACCGCGGCAGCGGTCAACGATTTGCGCAAGAAGACCGGTTTGCCGATGATGGACGTCAAGAAAGCGCTGCACGACGCCGCCGGCAACGAGGAGGAAGCCATCCGCTTGCTCCGCGAACGCGGTCTCAAGATTCTCGGTAGCCGCTCGGATCGCGAAACGTCGTTTGGCCGGTTCGGACTGTATGTCGGGCTGTCGTCATCGACGGGAGCGATGGTGGAGCTAAAGTGCGAAAGCGCTCCGGTCGCGGCCAACGAGGAATTCATCCAACTGGCCAACGACTTGGCGCGGCAGCTCGCGACGGGCCCCGGCGCCGCTACTGGCGATGAGTTGCTCGACCAGCCTTCGCCCAGCAAGCCGGGGATGACGCTGCGGCAGCAGAAGGACGATCTGTTCAACCGCATCCGCGAGGTTTTCAACGTTGGCCGTTTAGTGCGGCTCGACGGCCCCTGCGGTGGCTACAGCCACAATGCGACAACCGTGTCGGGCGTGTTGCTGCAAGTGGAAGGCGGCAACGACGCGGCGGCCAAAGACGTCTGCATGCACGTCGCCGCCATGCGGCCAGTCGGTTTGAATAAAGAGGACGTCCCAGCCGCCGACGTCGAACGCGAGCGGTCGATCCTCCGCGAAACGGCCCTCAAGGAAGGCAAGCCGGCCAATATCGTCGACAAGATCGTCGACGGCCAGTTGCGAAACTTCTATGCCGAACGCGTGCTGACCGAGCAGCCGTTCGTCAAGGAAAACAAGCAATCGGTCGGCCAGTTCGCCGCCCAAAACGGCATGAAACTCGTCAAGTTCGTCCACTGGGAACTCGGCAAGGAATAAGCCGGCTCGGTCGCGAGGCAACAGCCAGTCGGCGAAGCGCCGCCGCTGGCTGGCCTGCTGCTGACACGCCTGCCGCTGGCTGGCCTGCCGAACGGATTCCAGACGCGTGGTCCAACGGTCGGCCGCGCGGCGTTAAGCTAACGCCTTCCGCAGACGTGTCCGAAGAGCGGATCGGACGCGTGATGGCGTGTGCGAACACTATCTCACGGAGGGTTGCGCGATGGATTCAAGCTCATCGGCGCCGCGTTACAAACGGGTGTTGCTGAAGCTTTCCGGCGAGAGTTTCAGCCGGGCGGGCGAGCGGGGCATTGGGATGGACGAAGTCCTCCACATGGCCCGACAGATCCAGCAAGCCGCGTCGGCCGGTTGCCAGATCGCGCTCGTCATTGGCGGCGGCAACATCCTCCGCGGCTCGCAGTTCAAAAACATCCATACGGGGATCCAAGAGGCGACTGCGCATTACATGGGAATGCTCGCCACCGTCATCAACGGCCTGGCGTTGCAGGATGGCTTGGAGTCGGTCGGCTGCGACACCCGGCTGATGTCGGCGATTCGGATGGACGGAGTCGCCGAGCCCTACATTCGGCGCCGCGCGCGGCGGCATTTGGAAAAGGGACGCATCATCATTCTGGCGGCGGGCACCGGCAGTCCGTACGTCACGACCGATACGGCGGCCGCTCAGCGGGCCCTGGAACTCGATTGCGACATCCTGCTGAAGGCCACGCGGGTCGACGGCGTGTTCAGCGACGATCCCGAGAAAAATCCGCACGCGGTGCTCTATCGCGAATTGCATTACAACACGCTCCGCGAACAAAATCTCCGCGTAATGGATAGCACGGCGATCGCGCAGTGCATGGAGCACCGGATGCCGATCCTGGTGTTCAACTATCGCAAAGAAGGCAACATCCAGCGGGCCGTCCATGGCGAACGGATCGGCACGCTGATCAGCAACCAGACTGTGGGCGACAAGGAGCGAAAACCATGAGCGGCGACGAAATCCTGCTGGACGCGGAAGAACGGATGGACAAAGCCATCCAGGTTTTGAAGGGCAACTTGGCGGGCATCCGCACGGGCCGCGCCAACCCGGGCCTCGTCGACTCGCTACGCGTCGAAGTCTACGGTTCCGCCATGCCGATCAAGCAACTGGCGTCGATCGGTGCCCCCGAGCCGACGCAGATCGTCATCCGGCCATTCGATGCCAGCACAATGAAAGATATCGAAAAGGCGATCATCTCCAGCGGCCTGGGGTTCAATCCCCAAAACGACGGCAAGTTCATCCGCATCAACATCCCGCCGCTCTCCGCCGAAACCCGCCGCAAGCTGGTCGCCCGCGTCAAGGAACTCGCCGAAGACGCCAAGGTTTCGATCCGCAACGTGCGCCGCGACGCCAACAAGGCGATCGACCTGGCGGAAAAGGACAAGGTGCTCAGCGAAGACGAGCGTGACACGCTGAAAGAACAAGTCCAAGAGATGACCAAGGACTACGAAAACAAAGTCGGCGACATGGCCAAAAACCGCGAAGCCGAAGTGATGGAGAACTGATCGCGACGTTCCACATTTATCTCCCGGAGGCAGGTTCCATGCGGTGGCTATCGAGTGCGCGGCGAGCGGGTTGGATCTTGGGAACAGTGGTCGCGTTCGCGGCCGTGACGGGCGGCGCGACGCTGCACGCCAAGGGACCGGTTGTGACCGACCCGGCGAAGGCCGACGCCGATTTCGCCATCCAGGGCGAATACGCGGGCGAAGTCGAAGCGTCGGACGGGAAGAAAGCGTTCGGCGTCCAAATCATCGCGCTAGGCATGGGCAAGTTCCAAGCCGTCGCCTATCCGGGCGGACTTCCGGGGGCCGGTTGGAACGGCGAGCCGAAGATCGAGGCGAAAGGCGAAATGAAGGACGGCGCCGCCGTTTTCGCCACCGACGCCGGTTCCGCCACCATCAAGGATGGCGCGCTCACCGTTGTCGATAAGAATGGCAACATGGTCGCCAAATTCCCCCGCGTCGACCGCAAGAGCACGACGCTCGGCGCCGCGGCCCCGGCCGGCGCGATCGTCCTGTTCGATGGTAAGAATGCCGACGCCTGGCAGAATGGCCGCGTCGAAGATGGATTGCTCGTGCAAGGCACCACCACCAAGGCCAAGTTCGGCAGCCATAAGCTGCACATCGAATTCCGGTTGCCCTACCAGCCCGAAGATCGCGGCCAAGGTCGCGGCAACAGCGGCATCTACCTCCAGGGCCGTTACGAATGCCAGATGCTCGACTCGTTCGGCCTCACCGGCGAACAAAACGAATGCGGCGGCATCTACTCGGTGAAGAAGCCCGACGTCAACATGTGCCTCCCGCCGCTCAGCTGGCAGACATACGACATCGACTACACGGCCGCCCAGTACGATGCCGCCGGCAAACTGGTCGCCAACCCGCGCGTCACCATCCAGCACAACGGCGTCGTGATCCATAAGGATGTGGAACTGCCCGGAGAGCGGGTCACGACCGCCGCGCCCGCCAAGGTTGGACCGGAACCCGGCCCGATCTACCTTCAAGACCACGGCAATCCGGTGCGCTACCGAAACATCTGGCTCGTGGAAACCAAGTAGCCCGTCGCCGCCTCCACGTCGCCTCCACGCCCCATCCACCCGCTGAAGCGTGCCACCCATGAAGATCACCGAAGTCGTCTGCCAGATCGTGCGGATTCCCCAGATCGAAAAGAAGACCGCGAGCAGCCAGGACTCGGTGATCGTTCGCGTGCGGACCGATTCGGGACTGGAAGGGATCGGCGAAGCCGATTCGTCGCCAGAGATGGTCAAGGCGGCGATCGACGCGCCGTTCAGCCACAACATCGCCTGCGGCTTGCGCCAGTTGGTCGTGGGCGAGAACCCGCTCGAAACCGAGCGGCTGTGGATGAAGATGTACCGCGCCACGATGTATTGCGGGCGCCGGTCGCTGATGATCACCGCCATGTCGGCCATCGACATGGCGTTGTGGGATCTCAAAGGCAAGCATTTCGGCGAACCGATCCATCGGCTGCTCGGCGGCAAACAACACGACCGCATCCTCGCCTACGCCTCGATCCTGTTCGGCAAGAACGGCAAAGAGACGGCGGCGATCGGACGGCGCTGGCGTGAAGCGGGCTACCGGGCCGTGAAGTTCGGCCGGGAGACGATGGGACAGTCCGAATCGCTCGATGTCGAACTGGTTGCCGGCGCCCGCGAAGGGCTCGGCCCCGACGCCACGCTGCTCATCGACGCCGGTTGCGTCTGGGACGCGCGCACCGCCTTGCAGCGGGCCCATGCTTTTTCGGCCTACAAAATCGGCTGGCTGGAAGAGCCGCTGCAACCCGACGACTACGACGGTTACAAATGGCTCCGAGATCGCTCGCCCGTGCCGATCGCCTCGGGCGAAGAGGAGTGCGGGCGCCAATCGTTCCGCGCCTACATTGACCGCCAAGCCCTCGATGTCTATCAAGTCGACCTGTCGCGCCACGGTTTCACCGATTCCCATTACATCAAGCAGCGGGTCGAGGAGATTGGCGCGCGGCTCTGCAACCACTGCTACACCAGCCCCGTGACAGTCGCCGCCAGCCTGCATTGGCTCAGCACCTGCCGCGACGCCTTCCTGTTCGAAGATTGCGTGGAAGACTCGCCGCTCCGCCACGACCTGACCCACGAAAAGGTCCAAGCGGTCGATGGCTGGATCGCCGTGCCCGACCGCCCGGGACTCGGCGTCACGCTCGACGAAAGCTTCGTCCGCCGCTTCCTCATCAGCGAATCAAGGTAGCGGGTACTAGTGCTAAATCAACTTGCCAGCTCCTGGTACGACGGACTTCCAGTCCGTCGCGATTCGGTTCGTGAGAGAGGGCTGCAATTTCGTCGACTCAAAGACTCGTTCGTTGTTCATTCTGAATCTCTGGGTATGACGGACTTCCAGTCCGTCGCAGCACACGATAGACGGGAGTATTCGGTTTTCGTTTCACCCGGTGTTGTCCCAAACTTCAGATCCGACAACGCAGAAGCGACGGACTGGAAGTCCGTCGTACAAGGAACTCTCGACGGACTGGAAGTCCGTCGTACAAAGAACTCGCGACGGACTGGAAGTCTGTCGTGCAAAGAACTCGCGACGGACTGGAAGTCCGTCGTACAAGGAAATGGCGATGGGTTGGAAGTCTGTCATGCAAAGAACTCGCGACGGACTGGAAGTCTGTCTCACAAAGAAATGGCGATGGGCTGGAAGTCTGTCGTGCGCGGGAATTGTGAGTTGACTACGCACTGCGGACCTGAGGTCCCAGGGCATCCTAGTTCCATCATTCCGGAAGGCGGTTTTCCCATGGCGACGACAGATTCGTGGGCCGCCTGGTCGGCGCGGGAGGCGCGCGGAACCATCAGCGTCG
>JBJTOW010000002.1:0-5316 GCA_046074805.1 Planctomycetota bacterium
GCACTGACCGAGAAATTCGGCAACGACAGCTTGGCGGAAATGCAGGCGCGGTGGCGACTGTACCAAGAGATGGCCGGCCAGCGATAAGAACGCTTGGCGACGGACTTGGAAGTCCGTCGTACGACAGGAACCACGAGTTGCCTAAAGTTCTGACAACTGACAACTGACAACTGACAACGAGCCTTCACGCTCCTTCCCTTTTCCCGGCGAAACACGGATGTTCGCTATGCATGAAACGTCGCGACGCTTTTGTTGCCGCGCCGGCTTTCTGCTCGGGTGTTTACTACCGACGTTGGTGGTGGTCTCTTGGATTGGCTACCAGCGCACGTCTTGGTTCCGGGAGCGGGAGCGGGAGGCTTGGCGGGCGGCTTTGGTCCGGCATCTTGGGGTGGATGTCGCACTCGATGCCGTCACTCATCCCGAACCGCTTGTGACTCGCCTGGAAAACGTCTTGCTGACCGATCCAGAGACGGGTCGGCAACTTGCGTCGGCGAAGCGTGTTGAACTCGGCAGGGAGGACGGTGGCTGGGTCGCGTTCCTTGGGGACGCCGAGGTGCCCTACTCGCAGCTTTCTCGCTTCCAGGAAATCGCCCAGCCGCTTCTGTGGCGTAGGGCTGGATACGGTGCTCCGGTGTGGCAAGTTGTCATCGGCTCATTGCAGCTGACCGGCGGCCCTGCGGCCCACACGCTGCTGGACGTGCGGATGTTCGGTGAGGTGGCCGAAGGTCCGCAGGTGCGGATCGATTTTCGGTTGGCGGGTGTGGAGATGCGCGAGCCCGCGCGGCTCGTGCTAGCGCGGCGACTCGACGGCGATCGGCCGGCGACCGATTGGGAATTCGAGACGGGGCCACGGGCTTTGCCGGCAGCCACTCTGTCGACGGTCTTTCCGCCTCTGGCGGAACTTGGCGAGGACTGTCAAATCAGTGGGCGCTGCGCGTTCCGCCAGCGGGATGGCGGCTGGGATGGCGAGGCCCAGGCTCGGTTCGCGCAGATCGATCTGGACCGCGCCGTCACTCGGCGGTTCCCCCATAAACTGTCGGGAATTGCGGACGTCGCGATCAGTCGTCTGCGGTGGCGGGGTGGCCGGGTGGTGGAGGCCGCTGGGTCGATCGAGAGCGGTGGCGGCGTCGTGGGCCATTCATTGCTGGCGGCCGCCGCGAGCGACGCGACACTCCAATGGGCCGTACCGACGCCGGTGCTCGACAGTGTCCAGCCTTATTGGAAATACCGCCAGCTGTCGATGGCGTTTGAACTGTCCGCTCAAGGGCTCCAACTGACAGGGCATTGCGAAGGTGCGGAACCCGGGACGACTATCGCGGCGGCGGACGGACCGTTGGCTCGTGAAGGGTCTCAGCCTTGGCTATCCGCCGTGTCGGTCGTCCGATGGCTTGCCCCGCAAAATGAAATACAGGTCCCCGCCAGCCTGGCGACCGAGGGGCTGCTGCGAGCCCTTCCGTTGCCGCCCATGGTGGGCGGGGAAACGGCCGTCGCCAGCCCGCCACGCCCGCGTTTGCGACTCAAGTAATCATCGGCTCGATCCACAACCGCCGCGGCGTCGAGAGGCTTGCCCCGTGCCCGTTTCCTCGGAGCTTGGGAAAGGAATGCGATGTTCGAAGTCTTTGAGCATACGGCCGATGTGGGGCTACGAGTCTGTGCGGCGAACCTGGAAGAGACGATCGCGGAGGCGTGCCGCGGACTGTTTTCGCTGCTGGTCGCCAATCTGGATGAGGTGCAGCCGGTTCAACGCCATGTCATCGAGGTTTCGGGCGACGAACCGCCGCTACTGATGTTCGATTGCTTGAATGAACTGCTTTACATCTTCGCGACGCAACGCCATTTGTTCCGAGATTTTCACGTCGAGCGGGTAGCGGATGGCATCCGAGTCGTGGCGGCCGGCGAACCGATGGATGAGTCAAGGCACCGCATGGAGCACGAGGTCAAGGCGATCACTTATCACGAATTGCGCTGCGAACCAACAGCCCAAGGATGGCTCGCGGAAGTGATCCTGGATATCTAGCCTCTGCGGAACCGCTCCGATCTGTTCGGGGCCTCTTTCGACTTTGTGCGACGGACATCCATTCTGTCGACGGTCATGGACGACGGAACGCAAGTCCGTCGTGCCCGGGCCATCCGCTTTACGGCCACACAATCGGCGTCACAAAAAAACACCTAATTAGGGTGGGTTGAAAAAGTATTGGCAGGGGCTTTTACTGGTCGGGGTTGGTTGGCTTATACACACCCCCCCGTAAGTCATGGTGCCCCTATGGCGAAAACGCCCCGCAAGCAGTCCGCCGCAGCATCGGCGCCGGCTTCTCCAAGCAAAGCGTTAGTCAAGAAACAGTCCAAGAGGATGGCGAAACTGGCGTCAGCGAAAGACGCGTTGAGCTCGAATATCCTTTGGCGGCGGTCTGTCCAAGGGCTCATGGCCCCACTGCACATTGTGCTCGAAACCACGGCCGATCGTTGTGCGGCGGCGTTGCGGTTTCGCAGCGGGCCCGGCGAACAGCCAGGCTCGACGACGCTGTGGCCCGGTTATGACTACACCGTTGAGTATCAGTTTTCACCACAAGGGAAGGCGTGGCGGTTGACCGTTGAGCAGCGTCCAGCAGCTACGTTTTCGCCAGTGCCAACGCCATCGTCATCGTCGTTAAAACGAGCGGCGATGCGTTCGGGCCTGCCGGCTTTCCCGGGGATGGGGGAGCCGGGCGGTGTTGATGGCGACTTGACCGCGATGCAGCCATCGACGGGTCTAACAGCCCCTGGTGGACCAATTCCGCCTGTCGCGCCGATGCCGCCTGTCGCGCCGATGCCGCCAACGCCGATGCCGCCCTTTCCTTTCCCGCCACCGCCTGTTGGAATGTGCCACTGCCAGGAAACGGGTATGTACCGCGATTGTCCGGACGGGCATACAGTGGTCTGCTCGGCGACTGATATTGTCTGCGTTCCCTCGCCAACAGGTCCGAACGGCCAAGCTCCATGACGTCGTTTGCTCATCCACCGAGCGGTAAACCGGAGGAAGACGGGCCCGATGGCTCCGCCGACCAACCTGATGACGCGACGCCCCGAGCAGCGGAAAACGAAACGCCCGCGGACGCAACGGGTGGCGGCAATGCTGCCGGCAGCAACGACAGCGGCGAGGACAATGACAGCGGCGAGGATGATGTACACGAGCCGTTCGAGTCGTTGACGGAGGAGCAGCACGCGCGACTCGAGCGAGTTGTCGCCGATGTGTTTCAGCAGTTTCGTTCGGGAAACATGCCTGATCTGGCGGCCGTGCTGGACGCTCATCCCGATCTGACAACGCGGCTTGCCCGGCGCCTTGCTTGGATCCGTCAAGTTCTTGAGCGCGCCGACGGTGTAGAAGACGCCTCCGGCGGCGAACCATTGGACGACCGTTCATTGGACGAGGGTTCATTGGACGAGGGCCTAGCGCCGAACGTTTCCCACGACGCTGCTGCTGGTAGCAGTGGCGACGCGAGCGTCGCCGAGCGCGAGCGGCCGTTAGCCGTTGAGGAAACCGCGGTGCGGATCGAGTGTCCCCAGTGCGGCATGGGATTGCAGTTGGTGGGGTTGGAAGCGGCTGGCGTGACCTGCGGCGGTTGCGGCAGCACGTTTCGCTTAGCGGTCGGCGACGGTGCGCCAAACGAGCGAGTCGTCTTGCCGAAACAGATTGGCCACTTTCGCATCGAGCGGCTGTTGGGGGCTGGCGCGTGCGGCACCGGGTTTTTGGGATACGATCCGGTGCTGAAACGCGACGTGGCGATCAAGATGCCGAGGCGCGGGTATTTCAACGCGAAAGAGGAAGTCGAGCAGTTCCGCAAGGAGGCACAGGCGGCCGCCAAGTTGCAACATCCGCGGATCGTCCAGGTTTTCGCGGTGGGCGAGGATCACGGTCGACCATTCCTTGTCAGCGATTTCATTAAAGGCGAATCGCTCGACAAGCTCATGAAAAAACGCCGATTCGCCTTTTCGGAGACGGTGTCCCTGATCACCGCGATCGCCGACGGCGTGGATCACGCGCACGCCAACCAGGTGATCCATCGCGATCTGAAGCCAAGCAATATTTTGGTGAACGAAAAGGGGGATCCGTTCGTCGCCGACTTTGGCCTGGCGCGGCTGGCGAGGCGGAGGTCACGATCACGTTGCGCGGGCAAATCATCGGCACGCCCGCGTACATGTCGCCGGAACAAGCGAGTGGCCAGCACCATTTGGTGAACGCGGCGAGCGACGTGTACAGTTTGGGGGCGATCCTTTACGAGATGCTGACAGGCTCGCTGCCGTTCCGTGGCAGCCGGGACATGACGATCCAGCAAGTGCTGCACATGGAGCCGCGGCCGCTGCGTGAATTGAACGACTCGATTCCACGACCGCTGGAAACGATTGTGCTCAAGGCGCTTTCCAAAGACAGTCGGCGGCGGTACGCAAGCGCCGCGGTGCTCGCCGACGATTTGCGCCGCTGGCAACTCAATGTGCCGATTGTCGCCCGGCCGGCCGGTCTCGTGGAACGCCTTATGCTATGGCGCCGCCGCAATCCGCTCGCCGCCATCCTAGCCGTCGCGCTCTTGATGGTTGCGGTCGCCATCGTGGGGCTATCGCTGGCTTTCGCGAAATCCTCCTTCATGAGAATGGAAACCGAGCGGGGCCTGCGGGTTCAAGCGGACCTGGAGCGAAGGAAGTCGGTCGCGCGGCTCGAGCAGCGGTTGGAACAGCAGGGGGCCGATCTGCTTGACGAGGATCCACTGACCGCCGCTTTGTCGTTTCTCGCCGCGTGGCGGTTGCGGCTCGAGGAGAATGTGGGGACCGATGCCGTTCGGAACGCGGATATCCGTGGCACGTCGGCCCCTCCACCGTCGACAAACGCGATTGAGCGTCAGCGGTTTCGGCTGGGCGACATTGCGCGGTCAACGCCGCCTATTGTCCGACTGTTCGACTTCGGCGATACGGTCGCCACGGCCGCCATCGCGCTAGATGGCGGGCGATGGGCCGTCGGTGGAAAGACGGGTGTCTGCGTGTGGAATTTGGCCGACAGCGCTACTGGCGAACCGCTGCGGCTGGATACTGGTTACGCCGCCGCGTTGGCATTTGAGCCGCAGGGAGGCCGCATCGCTGTGGGCGGCCTACAGCGTGGCGCGACGCTGTGGGATGCCGACTCAGGACAGCTCCGCGAGACCTTGTCGGCGAAGCCCATCGGCCCGCAATTGATGGCATGGTCCGGCGATGGAAAGTGGCTCGCATTTGGCGGTATCGATGGCCAAGTCTCCGTGTTCGACATGAAGTTGGACGATGCGGCGAAACCGGACGATGTGGCGAAGCGGG
>JBJTOW010000003.1:0-2779 GCA_046074805.1 Planctomycetota bacterium
TTGAAGACGGCGATTAGTGCACGGTTCCCTGGCGACTAGCGCGAACCCGCGTCGACTCGGGATGGGACGACAGCGAGATGTGGGACTCGAGCCCGACGATCCGCAGTTCGAGGCCATTGGCGGAAAACTCGGATTGAAGCCCATGCAGGTTCTCCATCACGGAGTGGTCGACAAGCTCCGATTCGCTGAAGTCGATGACGATGTTCCTCCCATCGAGGATTCCGTACGATCGGATTTGACGCCGCAGCAGGAGCCAATTGCTGAACACCGCCGACTTGCTGGCCTTGATCAGATACGTCTTTCCGTCGATCTGTTCCACGGACAAAAAGGGACGGAAAATCGACAGCAAAGGCATGCCATTGATGTAGTGGATCACCAGTTTCACGCCGATTCCGATAAACATTCCAATCAATAAGTCCGTGGCCAGAACGCCGACGATTGTGGATACAAAGACGATCAATTGCTCGCGGCCAATATGCAGCACATGCATGAATTCCCGCAGGTGGGCCAGCCGAGAACCGGTGAAGATCAACATCGCCGCCAAGGCGGCGAGCGGAATGCGATTAAGCAGTGCGGGAACCATCGCGATCGAGGCCGCCAAAAAGAGCGAGTGAAACATATTGGCGTATTTGCTGCGCGCGCCATTATCGATATTCGCACGGCTGCGGACGATCTCCGAAATCATCGGAATACCGCCCAAGAACGCCACCACAAGATTCGCGACACCGACGGCTGTGAGGTCGGCGTTGAGATTGGTGCGGCGTTTTTGAGGGTCGAGAATGTCCACCGCTTTCGTGCTGAGCAGCGATTCCAGACTGCCGATCACGGCGAATAGCAAGATCCACTTCCAGGCCACCGGTGATTGCAACGCGGAAAAATTCGGAAAGAACTTCAAGCTGATCAAATCGGTCGCGCGGCCACCAAGTTCGGCGGGCACGTTCAAGGGCACATTGACTAAATGCGACTTCGTCGACAAAGCGAACTCGCTGCCAAACACCGAATACTTATAATCAGCTTCGCCAGGGGCTGGCATGTGCAACACGAAAATCGAGAGCGGCACCGTCACCAAAAGAACCAACAACTGCGTCGGCACGATTTTAGAGAGTTTAGGATAAAGTGCCGGCACGCCGAACATAATCGCCAAACCCGTGACGCCAATCACGGCGATCAACGGATTAAAGTGCGTGATTAACATGGGCATTTTCAACAGAAGCGAGAGCGGCTCCAGCAAGTGATTATGGGAATCGCGGAGCAGTGCCGATGGAATTCCCAACGCGACCGGCAGTTGCTTGGCCATGATGATGACGCCGATGGACGCCAACAGGCCATGGACCGCCGACGAGGGAAAGAAGTCGCTTAGAATCCCCCCTTTAAGCAATCCAAAGACAACCTGGACCACACCCGCGACCACGCAAACAGCCAACATCATCCGATAGGCTTCAAATTTCGGATTCTCGACTCCGGCCGCCGTCGCTAAGTCGTGGAACTGCATCACGCATCCCATGACGATGACGATCAAGCCGGCCGCTGGCCCCTTAATGGTCAACTGAGAATTGCTGAGCAGGGTCGCGATTAAACCACCCGCGATCGCTGTGTATACACCCGCGATCGGCGGGCACTCGCTGGCGCTAGCAATGCCTAAACAGAGCGGCAACGCCACCAAAAAGACCATAAAGCCCGCTTTAAGATTGGCCCAAAAAGGCCGAGCGGTTAGATCGCGGTTTTCGTTCCGTTTTTCGTCGGTCATCGGAGGCGGCTCCTCTGGAGCGTCGCCTCATTCACTGACCGTGAGTTGCCGAATTGGCACACCCACACACCTTGGCGATTGACTCCTCTCGTGAGTTTGCCCACGACGTCCCAATGTCGCAAGGGAAGCGATGGCAGTGGCGAAAATGTAATCGACCGCTGACGCTTACTTTTTGCTCATCGAATCCGACTTCGAGCCAGTGCGGGCCGCCAGATCGGCGCCCCGCCGCTGTCCTTCGGCGGTGATCCGCAGCGCGAGTTCGATTTCAGTGTAGGAGAAATAGTTTTCCGTAGATCCGTTCAGGTGCCGGACGCGGATCTTATGCGCCAGTTCCGGCCAGCTCAATCCGTTCGCCACGTGCCAAACGGCTGCTTGAGCCGCATTTTGCGGCACTTCGCGGCGACCGACCATCTTGCAGAGTTCGATCACGGACGGATCGTTGATGCGATCCTCGAGCGGAACGATGGTGTAGGCCATGCGGTTGTTCGGCTCCTTCTTGCCATGCTCTAGGCAGACCGTCGTGACCGGGATCTTGCCGACCTTTTCTGGACCGACATTGAAGAACCCGCCACCCATGCCGCCCATACCACCGCCCATTCCTCCCATGCCGCCGCCCATGCCGCCCATGCCACCCATACCGCCCATCCCACCGCCCATCATCTGGCCACCGCCCATACCACCCATACCGCCCATGCCACCCATACCGCCCATGCCACCCATGCCGCCCATGCCACCCATACCGCCCATGCCAAACTGAGCGTTCACGGGAACACCCGCGAACGCTTCCGGCAGGCGAATCTTCAGGGGCTTGTTCGTCTTGTTGGTGACCAACACATTCCCGCCCCGGGAATCTTTCGGGATCAAGCGAACTTCGACATCACCCGACTTCATGGCGGCAAATAACTCGACTTCCACGGGCGCCTCGGCCACTTTGTCCGCTTTGTCGCCCGAACGACTCGCAACGCTTGGCGATGCGGCGAGAACAGTCGCAGCGCCGGCGCAAGCCAGCCAGCAAGCAACGGTAGCGATCAG
>JBJTOW010000004.1:0-11594 GCA_046074805.1 Planctomycetota bacterium
TGGGTGATGGGTGATGGGTGCGGGTGATGGGTGCGGGTGGCGGGTGGCGGGTAGTGGGTGATGGTTAGGGCGTTGGGATTTGGGGTGTTAAGTGAATAAGACCAGTCGCGTAGTAACTTCGGAAAACAGGCCACCGACCACTGACAACCGACAACAGGCAACCGATAACCTCGATCCGAACACCTGCCCTATCCGGGTTCAAATCCTTTTTCAACCTGCGATTTACCGGCAAGGATTCGCCGCGTCGAAACCCGAGCCGCCCTCTACCCATCACCCATCACCTGCCACCCGTCACCCACTCCCCAGCAATTACTCCGCGAACTTCCGTTGCGAGACTTTTTCGGCAGTGGGGAAGTCGGCGGGAATGGGCAAGGTGACGGTACCGGTGGCAGCCCATTCGGCTCCGCGTAGCAGTGTGGTGATAAAGCCTACGCATTCTTGAGAATAGTCAGCGTGGCCCATCGGGGTGTGGAAAATTCGGCCTTGGCCGTAGGAGACTGTGAACAGCATCGGCTCGTGGCGTCCCGATCCACCCTTGTCTTTGGCGGCCAAGGCGGTGGCGAGCACTCGCATGTTGGAGGCGGGGCCGCGGAGCAGATCGTACAGTTCATCATTGGCGTGCAGCCATTCCCGAGGCATGCCTTTGGTGATCGGGTGGTCGGCGTCGCGGACGACGACGGCGAACGGATGTTGCGAGCCATGGTGGCCGCCGGGACCTTTGTCCGTGTTGCGGACCAGTTGCCCCTGGTCGTCGAGGTAGACATACGGTCCGGATTTCTCGGAACGGCCGCCCCAGCCGCCGAGTCCGATGATTTCGTTGTACTCTTTCCAGTCGCCGAAGGCGTTGTTCGCGGCGTGAACGACGACGAAACCGCCGCCGGCCTCGATATACTTCACGAAATCGGCCTGAGTGGCGGCGGGCCAGGCGGCTCCGTTGTAGTTCGAGACGACGACCTTATATTTCGCGAACGCCGGCCGGAAGTCGGGATCGGCGCCGCGCGGGGCTGTGGTTGCCACGTCGACAGTGAAGCGGCCGGACTGCTCGAGATAACGCTTCATCATGCGGGTCGTTTTCGGCCAGACGCCGTGATTGTTTTGCCCGTCGATGATCAGCGCCGGGATTTTTTCCGCCTCGGCGGCCGACAAGGCTAGGGAGAAGAACACGGAGCAGACCGCCAGAATCGCGCCGGCGGCATTGACGAACGAGGGGTAGCGGCGAACGATTGGCATGCTGGAGTAACTCCGGTAAATCAAGGACTCGGTTGACGGCGTCGCATCGGCTGGCCGATGCCGGGTGATCCGCCGTGGGAACTCGATCGCGAAAGGATCGCTATACTGGCAGTCATGTCCAATCTACTCGATTCGCTCAACGCCGAGCAGCGTGCGGCGGCGGAACATGTCGATGGTCCGCTCTTGATACTCGCCGGCCCTGGCAGCGGTAAAACGCGGGTGGTGACGTATCGCATCGCTCATCTGTTGGAACTCGGCGTCTTGCCGCGGCAGATCCTCGCGTTGACCTTCACGAACAAGGCGGCCGAGGAGATGCGGAACCGCCTCGTGAAGCTCGGCGCCGACCCTTCGGTGTGGGTTGGCACGTTCCACCGATTTTGCTCGCGGTTGTTGCGGCAGCATGCGAGCTTCGCGGGGCTCAAGGAAAATTATTCGATCCTGGACATCGACGACAGCCGCAAATTGCTCAGTGCGGCGGTCGCCGAAGCGCGGGTCGAGGACGCGATGGTGTCGGTCGATAAGTTGGGGCAGGCGATAAGTTGGGCCAAGAATCAACTGATCGATCCCGCGCATTACCCGCAAGCTGGGACTGGGGTCTGGAAAGCGATCGTCGAACGGGTTTACCCGCTGTACCAGCGGCGGTTGTTGGCGGCCAATTGCGTCGACTTCGACGACCTGTTGATGCATGTGGCGCTTATGCTGCGGGACCAGCCTGATCTGCGCCGCTCGCTGGATAACCGCTACCGGCAGATCATGGTCGACGAGTACCAGGACCCGAACCTCGCGCAGTACGCGATCGTCCGCGCGTTGTCGGTCGACCACCCGAATTTGGCGGTCGTCGGCGATCCCGATCAGTCGATCTACGGCTGGCGCGGGGCGAATCTGTCGAATATTTTGGAGTTTGAGCATGACTATCCGCGAGTCAAAGTCGTAAAGCTCGAACGGAACTACCGCAGCACACCGAATATCCTGGAGACGGCCGATTCGCTGATTCGAAACAACTCGCGGCGGAAGGCGAAGGTGTTGGTGACCGAGCGGGCGGAGGGGGCGCCGGTGCAACTGGTTTGCTGTCCGTCCGCCAACGACGAGGCTGACTTGGTCGCGAGGCGGATCGCCGCTGAAATCCGGGCCAAGCGGCGGCGGCCTCGGGATTTCGCGATCGCCTATCGCATGAACTCGTTATCGCGACAGTTTGAATTGGCTTTGCATCAGCACCGCGTGCCATACCAAGTTGTCCAGGGACTCGAGTTTTTCCAGCGGAAAGAGGTCAAGGATCTGCTGGCCTATCTGCACTTGGTCAACAACCCGGCCAACGACGCCGCCGTGCTGCGGATCATCAACACGCCGGTCCGCGGTATCGGCAAGTCCACGGTGCATAAGTTGGCCGACCATGCGGCGGCAAATCGTCTGACGCTGATGGAGGCGGCGCGTCGGGGCGGTTCGTCGCTGGGCCTGGCCGCCCGGGCGTCGGTGAGCATCTCGCGGTTCGTTACGCTGGTGGATCGGCTGCGGAAGTCGGCCACCGCGTCGGTCGAGCAGCTGTTGGCGGAAGTGATCGAGGCCACTGGATACCGCTCGGAATTGGAGCGATCGTCGGATCCGGAGGATGCGGAACGCGTGGCCAACGTCGACGAATTGGTCACGGCGGCCCGCGAGTTCGACATGGCGAATCCGGGTCCGGCGCCGCTCGAGGCGTTCCTCGAACAGACCTCGCTGGTCGCCGATACCGATGCCCTGGAAGCCGAACAAGACAAAGTGACGCTCATGACGCTCCACGCCGCCAAGGGGCTGGAGTTTCCGGTGGTGTTTCTGGTCGCGATGGAGCAGGGCATTCTCCCCCATGAACGCAGCGCTCAAGACGACGCGCAGCTGGAAGAGGAGCGGCGGTTGCTGTTCGTCGGCATCACTCGAGCCGAGGACGAACTGCACTTGAGCTTTTCGCAGTACCGAATGACTCGCGGGTTGTCGCGCCCCGCGATTCCGAGTTCTTTCTTGATGGAATTGCCGCGTTCGTCGATGCAAATCCAAGGCTCGCTGTTCAGTGACGACTACGCGGAAGAATCGCGATGGGGCCGAAAGGGTGGCGACGACGAAAACGACAATGCGTGGGACGACGAGTCCTCCTATTTCCAAGATGCGGCCAACGATGGCGATGCGGATGCCGATGCAACTGGCGGTGGCCGTTGGGAAAAGCGTCGCCGAGTTGAGCCGGAATCGCCGCGGCCAACGCCCGTCACGACCACGCGACTGCCCGGCGGGCTCAAGTCGGCGGCCGAATTGGCTCAAGACGTAAACGCTGGCGAGCGGCCGTTTGCTCCAGATCTCTACCGCCAAGGCATGCGGGTCAAGCATCCTGAATACGGAATTGGAACCGTGGTGGCGTTGAGCCGTTCCGGATTGCGTCGCCAGGGAACGGTGGTGTTTGAACGCGACGGACAGGAGCGGCGTTTTGTCCTGTTGCACTCGCGGATGCGGCCTGTCGACGAATCGTCCGCCGGCCCTCATGGGGTCGCCGACTGAGAGGGGAGTGCCGGACGAATGGCGGATGCGTGGGTCAAGGTCGCTCAGTTGAAGACGAGCGAGGCGTTGCGCGGGCGGTTGGCGGCCTTGGGTTTGGACGTGCCAGTCGACGAGCGGATTCTGACGGCGGCTGAGCATTCGCCGATGGCCCAGCCATTGGCGATTGGCGGCCGCGAGGTGGGCAATCGCTGGTGCATTCATCCGATGGAGGGATGGGACGCCGAACTTGACGGTTCGCCGTCGCCCCACACCCTGCGACGCTGGCGAAACTTCGGTTTGAGCGGCGCGAAGTTGCTCTGGGGAGGCGAGGCGGCGGCTGTGCAGCCGGATGGACGAGCGAATCCCCGGCAAACTTTGGCGACCGCGGAGAACGAAGGCGGTTTGCGGCGACTGCTCGACGCGGCGCGGGAAGCGCATCGCGAGCGGTTTGGCCGCGTGGACGATTGGCTATGCGGATTGCAACTCACGCATTCGGGACGGTACTCCAAACCGGTGGCCGGTCCCTTGCGGCCGCTGACCGCATGGAGGCATCCCCTGCTGGATCGCCGCTGCGGCATCGAAGCGGGCGATGATCGGCCGATTTGGACGGACATCGATTTGGAAGGGTTGATGGATCGCTACGTGGCTGCGGCCGGTCTGGCGTGGCGCGTCGGATTCGACTTCGTGGACATCAAGGCGTGCCACGGCTACCTGCTCCATGAATTCCTTGGAGCACGAGAGCGGCCGGGGCCATATGGCGGCGACTTCGCCGGCCGCACGCGTCTTTTGACGACGATCATTGAGCGGATTCGGGAGCAGTGGCCGGCGCTGATGATCGGAGTGCGGCTGAGCTTTTTCGATTTGATCCCGTTCGAGTCGTCGACGGGAGCCGGAACCGGGCGGCCGAGCGAACACGGCGACTTATTGCCGTACCGGTGGGGCTTTGGCGTGAACGCGGCGAATCCGTTGGAGTTCGACCTCGAAGAGCCGTTGCGCCTGGTCCGCGAATTGAGAAGCCGAGACGTGGTGGCCGTCAACTTGTCTTGCGGCAGCCCTTACTACAATCCCCATATACAACGACCGGCCGCGTTCCCGCCTAGCGACGGATATCAACCGCCAGAAGACCCGCTTGTCGGAGTCGCTCGTCAGATTCAGGCGGTGCGGCAATGCAAAGAGGCGTTTCCATCGTTGCCGATTGTGGGGACCGGCTACTCTTACTTGCAGGATTTTCTGCCGCACGTGGCGCAGGCTGTTATTCGGGCGGGGTGGGTGGACAGTGTCGGGCTGGGACGCATGGTGCTATCGTATCCCGAACTGCCGATCGATTGTTTGCAAACCGGCCAGTTGCGCAGAAAGCTTGTCTGCCGCACTTTTAGCGACTGTACTACTGGTCCGCGCAAGGGGTTGATTTCCGGCTGCTATCCGCTCGATCCTTATTACAAGGCGTTGCCGGAGGCTGGCCAGCTGCGGGACTTGAAATCGCCTCGTCCGACCTAGGGCGAAGGTAACCGTTCACGGGGCGGAGGTCAGATGACGCAACCCGAATCGGAAGCTTTGGCGTTGCACTTTTCCGGCCGTACGATCGATTTTCCAGTCCGTCGCCGCAATGGCCTCTGGGGCACTAAGCCTTCCAGGTGCGTGGAGCTCGCCGCGCGTTGGACCGTGGAACGGTGTCCCGCTATGCTTGGCGTTTCGCAAGCGATGCCGCGCGGGATGGAAGCCGCGTGAAGATATCGCCGCAGGGGTCCGAAGGCGTGGGAACATGGCGCAATGTGGGAGTTGACGACGCGCGGGGAACTCGCCGTGGATGGAACCGATACGGGCGGGCTCGTGATGCGGGATGGTTGGGTGAACGAAAATCCATTTGGTACGAGGTTGGCGATGGCGGGAAACGGAAGTGGTCGTGGGTGGCGATTCCCTACGCTTGGGGGCGCGGTGTTGGCGGTGATCGCGGTGCTATCGAGCGGGTGGCGGGAGCTGCCGCTGGGGCTTGGCGTTGGTCGCGAAGTCAATGCCGTTGAGCCTGCGGGCCCGCCCGAGGAACCATCGATCACGCCGGCGTCAAATCAAGGGCAACAGGCTCTGGGCGGCTTCAAGCTGCCAGCCGGCTGGCAGCGGCAGATGTTCGCCGCCGAACCGATGCTTGCCAATCCGGTCGCCTTCAGCGTCGATCCTAGGGGCCGCGTTTTCGTCTGCGAGACCTTTCGGCAGTCGAAGGGAGTGGAAGACAATCGGGGACGCGGGTACTGGCTGAACGACGATTTGGCGACCGAGACGGTGGACGACCGAGTCGCCTATGTGAAAAAGCATTTGAAGGAGAAGGCGGCCGAGTTCACTCGCCATGATGATCGGATCCGCCTGCTTGTCGATCGCGATGGGGATGGCCAAGCGGACATGGCCACGGTGTTCGCGAAACATTTCAACCGCATCAGCGACGGCACCGGAGCCGGAGTGTTGTTTCACCGTGGATCGGTTTACTACACCTGCATTCCCGATCTGTGGAAACTGCGGGACGCCGATGGGGATGGAGTCGCCGAGGAACGCGAATCGCTCCATTTCGGCTACGGTGTCCGATACGCTTTTCGCGGCCACGATCTCCACGGCTTGATTGTCGGGCCTGATGGCAAAATCTACTTCAGCTTGGGTGACCGCGGTTACAACGTCGTCGCCGACGGCCGCCGCTGGAAGAACCCGGAATGCGGGGCCGTGTTCCGCTGCGAGGCCGACGGTTCGAATCTCGAGGTCTTCGCCTATGGCCTGCGGAACCCGCAAGAGCTGGCGTTTGACGACTACGGCAACCTGTTCACGGGCGACAACAATTCGGACAGCGGCGATCAAGCGCGGTGGGTGTATGTCATGGAGGGTGGCGACACCGGATGGCGGATGTCGTACCAGTACTTGCCTGACCGCGGTCCGTTCAACCGGGAAAAGATTTGGCATCCGGCGAACCCTGAACAACCGGCTTATGTCGCGCCGCCGATTCGCAACTTGGGCAGCGGTCCCTCGGGGCTGGCCTTTTACCCCGGCACCGGGCTCGGACCGCATTTCAACCAGCGTTTCTTCCTCTGCGATTTCCGCGGTGGTCCAGGCGGCAGCGGTATTCGGACTTTCCGTGTGAAGCCGAAAGGCGCGTTCTTTGAAGTGGTCGACGAGGAGTTCTCCATTACCAATGTGTTGGCGACCGATGTCGATTTCGGACCGGACGGCGCCGTCTATGTCAGCGATTGGGTCGATGGCTGGAACGGCCTGAATAAGGGACGAATCCATCGTTTCTTCGATCCCGAGTTCGCGCAGTCGGCGCTTTCCCGCCAAGTCAAGGAGTTGCTCGCGGGCGACTGGACGTCGCGGCCGTCGGCCGAGCTGCAAGGACTGCTCGGACATCCCGACCGGCGGGTTCGCCAAGCGGCCCAATTCGCTTTGGTGGATCGCAAGGCGAAGATTGAACTGCTGGCAGTGGCCAAGGGACCAGTTCAGTCCGCCGCACAGCCAGCAGCCCAGCCCACAGCCCAGCCCACAGCGACCGCCACGCTGGCGCGGATCCATGCCGTGTGGGGAATCGGTCAATTGATGGCGCGCGGCGATCAATCGACGGAGTTGACCAATGGCGTCGTCGCGCTCCTGGATGACGCCGACGGCGAAGTCCGCGCCCAGGCGGCCAAAGTCGCTGGCGACAACCGCATAGTGGCGGCCGCCGGCAAGCTGGTGGAAAAACTCACCGATAGCAGTGACCGCGTCCGCTACTTCGCGGCGATCAGCTTGGGCAAGACGGGCGGCCGCGAAGCGGTCGGACCGCTGATGGAATTGCTGGCCGCCAACAACGACCAAGATCCCGCCCTGCGACACTCCGCCATCTACGGACTCGCGTTGGTTGGTGGTTATCGAGGGTGGGAATCGGCGGCTCAAGCGACCGCGGCTCAAGCGAATCCGGCGACTGCGGCGAATCCGGCAACCGCCCAACCAGCCGCGTCGAAGGTGGACAGCGGGCGGGTGGTGGAACGGGAAGCGATCGTTTCGCACTGGAAGCATCCGTCGGCGGCCGCTCGGCTTGGGTTGGCCGTTGTGCTGCGGCGTCTGGGCAGCGACGCCTTGTCGCGACTGCTCGACGATGCCGACCCGCGAGTCGTCCTGGAGGCGGCGCGGGGGATTCACGACGAGCCGCTACCGGCCGCCATGCCCGCCTTGGCCGCGTTGGCGAATCGCGATTTGTCGAACGACGCTTTGGCTCGCCGCGTGCTGAACGCCAATTTCCGCATCGGTGGAAACGCGAACTCGCAGGCGATCGCGGCGGCGGCCGCTCGCGTTTCGACGCCAGAGCCGATGCGGCTCGAAGCGATCGACATGTTGGCGAAGTGGGATCAGCCCGCGCCGCTGGATCGCGTGTTGAACATGTGGCGCCCCTTGGAGGCCCGTTCGAAGCAGCCCGCGATCGAGGCGTTTCGCGCGGTGCTGCCCGCGTTGGTGTCGCGGCCGGATAAGGCGGGCGCCGAAGCGGCAAAGCGCGCAGCGGCGATGGGAATCCAGGAAGTCGGTCCTGTTCTTCGCGGGTTGCTGGCCGATCAGCGGCAAGCGGCCTCGCTGCGAGCGGACGCGTTGCGGGCGCTCGCGACTTTGAAGGATAGTCAAATCGCCGAGACGGCTCGAACAGCGGTCGCGGACAGCCAACCCCAGGTGCGTTCGGCGGCCCGCGATGTGCTCGCGAAACTGGCGCCGGAAGAAAGCTTGACGACGCTCCGGATGGCCGCGATGGCCGATTCCATGGTCGAACGCCAATCCGCGTTCGCCACGCTCGCGTCGCTCGCTGTGCCAGGCGCCGACGACGTGCTGGCGGCCAGTCTCGACGAGCTGCTCGCCGGTCGCACGCCGCTCGACAGCCGGCTCGATTTGATCACCGCCGCCGCGGCTCGCAAGAGCGACTCCGTGCGAACGCGGCTTGCCAAGTATGTGGCGGCGCGCGACGCGAAGGATCCGCTGGCGGCGCATGCCGAGGCTGTGGCGGGTGGCGATCC
This sequence comes from Planctomycetota bacterium, assembly GCA_046074805.1. GTDB lineage: Bacteria > Planctomycetota > Planctomycetia > Pirellulales > Pirellulaceae > CAIXSC01. The sequence goes on from JBJTOW010000004.1 coordinate 8,736, forward strand.
GGCGCGCGGAGCGGCGATTTTCTTCGAGCGTGCCCAGGTGTCGTGTGTGCGATGCCACAAGGCGGAAGGTCGCGGTGGCGATGTGGGGCCCGAGCTTTCGCGCATCGGGTCCGAGAAATCCCCCGCCTATCTGCTCGAATCGATCGTGTTGCCTAACAAGACAATCGCGAAGAACTTCGAGTCGGTTTTGGTGGTGGACGACGAAGGCAAAGTGACCAGCGGCGTGATCAAGGCCGAGGATGCCGAGTCGCTACAACTGGTGACAGCGGAAGGAAAGCTGGTGAAGATCGCCAAGAGCTCGATCGAGGAACGCCGCGCGGCGAAGTCGCCGATGCCGGAAGACCTGATCAAGCATCTTTCGCCGTTCGAGTTGCGCGATTTGATCGCTTACCTTTCGAGCCTCAAGTCTTAGCTTTGGCAAGGCGCAAGGGGCGGAGTGCGGAGGTCCGAGGGGCGAGGGGCGTTGTTGGGCAAAATCGGCATTTCGGCGCCCTGGTTGTTTCGCTATGCTCGCGGGCGAATATCGCGCGGGGATCGCGCGGCTGCGGTTTTCCGCTTGCGTCTTGGCACTGCTTGGGACTGGATGAAAGGACTCAGCATGAGATGGCATGGGTTGGTCGTTGCGGGACTTTGCTTGAGCGCTGGCGTCGCCCTGGCGCAGACACGCGCTCCAGGCGTGGGCGTGCCGGCGGCTGGCTCGTCGGCGGCTGGCTCGTCGGCGGCTGGTGCGCCGCGAACGGGTACGGGCACTGGAGCGGCGGCTGGTCGGACGACCGGCGGCGTGGGCACGGCCAGTGGCGCGCGTCCGGTGGGCGCATTGCCCGCCTCCCAGTTTCCTAGCTCGGGCACGCCGGGCGGCACGACGGGAACCCGGCCCAAGATGACGGTGTCGCCGGGCGGCCCCGCCACCTCGTCGGGCACATTGCCGGCTGGCGGAACCGCTCGCCCCGTGGCGGGCGGTGCCGGCGCTGCGGCGGCTGGCGCGGTCGGCGGCGCGGTCGGTGGCGCGGTCGGTGGCGCTGCTCTGGGCGGCGCGGCGGGCACGGCGACTCGGCCGGCCACCGGAGCTCCTTTGAGCGCCGGAACGGGCGGGTTGAACGCTCGGGATTACGCCAGCTATGCGATTGGCCTGGATATGGCCGCGCGGTTTCAAGCCGATGGCACGACCGTCAACTTGGACCAACTGCTGATGGGTCTGAAGGACGGTTTCGCGGGCACCAAGCCTCGGTATTCGGAAGAGCAACTGCGAGCCGCCGCTGAGGCTTTCGACCGCGAAGTGCAGGCGCGGGCCGCCGAACGCTTCAAGATGGTCGCCGAGCAGAACAAGAAGGCGAGCGTCACGTTCCTGGCGGAAAACAAAAAGAAGCCGACCGTAAAGGCGACGGCCAGCGGTCTTCAGTATGAAGTGATCAAGGCGGGACCGGGCCGCGTGACCGCGAAAGCGACCGATACGGTGAAGGCGAATTACCACGGCACCTTGATCGACGGCACCGTGTTCGACACCACGCAGGGAGATCAACCGGTGGTCATCGAGGCGTCGAACGCGATTGCTGGCTGGACCGAAGCGTTGCAAATGATGCGGGCGGGCGACAAGTGGCGGCTATATGTGCCGTCCGAATTGGCCTACGGCGCCGAGGGCTATGGGCCGGTGCCGCCTAACGCGTTGTTGATCTTCGAGCTGGAACTGCTCGAAATCACCGCTCCGGTCAATGCCACCCCGGTTGGCCAAGGCACACTGCCGCGCCAGATCAAGTAACCGCCTGCTACTGGCTTTTTGAGCTTGAAACGGAACCCCGGTTCGCACGTCGAACCGGGGTTTTTTCGTGCGCCGCCGTGCGGTATACCACGTAGCCCAACGCGAATCGGCGACGACCATCTCGATTCGCGATCGCGTCACAGGGTCCTTTCGAACCACTCTCCCAGGAATTCGCTAATGCGCACCCTTCGTTACTTCCGCCTCCGTTCGCGAGCGGCATGGCTCGCCGCCACCGGCGCGGCCGCCGTCGCCTGTTCCTCGGCTTTGCTGCCGAACCTCGGCTGGCCCATCGGCGCCGAAGCTCAAGAAACAAAGCCAGCCGCCGAGAAGCCAGCCGCCGAGAAACCAGCCGCCGAGAAACCGGCCGCCGAGAAACCGGCCGCTGAGAAGCCGGAGCCGCAGAAGTTGCAACCGCTGCCGGACACGCCGAGCTCGCTGAAGCAGGTCCGAGCGTACCCGAACTTGCGGTTCCGTCGGCCGATCGTGTTGACGCACGCGCCGGATGGTTCGGACCGGGTTTTTGTCGCGTCGCAGCTTGGCGGCATCCAGGTGTTTCCGAACGACCAGGATGTCAAGGAAACGCAGGTCTCCACGTTTATCGACCTGGAAGATCGAGTGATCTACAAGGACAACGAGAACGAGGAAGGGCTGTTGGGACTGGTGTTCCATCCGAAGTTCAAAGAGAACGGCCAATTCTTTGTCTACTACACGACCCGCTCGGCCCCACACACCTCGGTCGTGTCGCGGTTCCGCACTGTCCCAGGCGACTTGACGAAGGGCGATCCAAATTCGGAAGAGGAATTGCTGCGGATTCCGCAACCTTACTGGAACCACAATGGCGGTGGATTGGCGATGGGGCCGGACGGCCACCTCTACATCGCGCTAGGCGATGGCGGTTTTAAAGATGATCCGCACGGGCATGGGCAGAACCTTGAGACGCTGCTCGGTTCGATCCTGCGGATCGACATCGACCGCAAGGACGAGGGCAAGAACTACGCGATCCCGGCGGACAATCCGTTTTTGAAAACGCCGAAGGCGCAGCCGGAAATCTACGCCTACGGTTTCCGCAATGTCTGGGGCATGTCGTTCGATTCGGCGACCGG
>JBJTOW010000005.1:0-14640 GCA_046074805.1 Planctomycetota bacterium
TCGGTGGGAGACTTGCCTTCGGCCAACAGTTCGCTCAGTCGCTTCTCCAACCGCGTCAGCGACACCTTGCGCGAATCGCTCTTGCGAACGACATCGGCCGACAGCATCGCGCGCGCCGCTTCCGCTCGGCGTTTGGACAACATTCCACCCGGGTCGGCGACGATCCGCTTGCGAAGCACCCCTTGGGCATCGATGTCGACGCCTGCCACGCCCGAAGCGCCGCCACCACCACCACCCTGCGCGAAGACGACCGAGGCGGTTCCCCAGCTACCCAACAGCAGGGCGGCCAGCATCGTTCTACTCAATAAGCGGGAAATTAAGATCACGGCGTTATCTCGCTCGACGAAGGACAAGGCGACTCGAAACCGGTTGGCGCACAATCCACCAAGACATCTTAGTTGGCGGTTAGACGCATCGCAAAAAAACGGCGCGAAAAACCGGTGCGCCGAAGCCCAGCCAGCGTCGACGGTTCGGAATGCAGCGGTTTAGGCGATCGGCTAGCCCTTGCGGGCCGCGCGGAAATTGCCTCGCCCGCCGCCGTTCCCTCCATTCGAGCTGGGTTTGGGTGGCGACGTAATCCGCCGGACGTTGCCGGGTCCGAGCAATTCGTCGAGCCGCCGCTGCAATTCCTGAGTGATGTCCAGGCGGACCGAATTCGCCTTCAGACGCACTCGGCAGCCGTCTCGCAGTTGCAGCAGCAGTTCCAAATCGCGTTGGCCGGGATACCCCCGGACCACCTCGCGGATCTTCGAGAGCATTTCGGGACCGTGCCGCGTCTCGTCCACCCGCACCACCATGCCGGTCGTGTACCGCGCGCTCAGCTCGCTGATCGGAATCAATTCATTGACGATCAGATTCGCTTCGTCGCCGCCGCGGCGGTCGAGCACCCCGCGGGCCACCAAAATCGCGTCCGGTTGCACCAGTTGCCCAAAGTTCACGAAGTCATCCGGCCAAAGGATGCAGCGGATAGCGCCCGCCGTGTCTTCCAAATCGAACATCGCGTAGCGGGTCGGAGCGCCGGGTCGGCTGTTCTTCGTGTTGGTGATCTTGATCGACGATAACATGCCGCCCAGAAACACTTCCATCCGGTCGGGAAGGTCCGCCAGTTTGTCCGTCGTGTGCGAACAGAACTCGGACAACATCGCCGCGTACTCGCTGAGCGGGTGGCTCGACAGGTAATACCCGAGCACTTCCTTTTCCATCGCCAGCCGCTCGCGTTCCTCGAATTCGCCGCAGTCGGGCAGTGTCGACGTGCCCGCCTTCTTTCCTTTGCCGTCGTCCTCGTCGAAGCCGCCGAACAGGTTCTTTTGGCCACTGCGTCGATCGGCGAGCGCGGCGGCGCCGGCCTGCATCGCTCGTTCCAACGCGGTCGTCAATTGCTTGCGGGTCGCTTTGAAGCAGTCCATCGCGCCGGCCTTGACGAGCATTTCCAGGGCGGCTCGGCCACACTGTTGCGGATCGACCCGTTCGCACAGGTCGAAAAGGTCGCGGTAGGGGCCCCGCTTCCGCCGCTCGGACGCGATCGCCTCGGACGCCGACCCGCCGCACCCCTTGATGGCCGCCAAGCCGAAATGGATCCGGCCGGCCTTCACGGAGAAGTCGGCGTCCGACGAGTTGACACTTGGCGGAACGATCTCGATGCCCATCCGCTGGCAATCCTCGAGGTGTTCGACGAGCGGATCTTTTGTCTTGAAGTTGCGTCCTTCGATGTCGCCGGACAGGAGCGCCGCCATGAACTCGACCGGGTAATGGGCCTTCAAATAGGCCGTCATGTAGGCGATCAGCGCGTAGGCGGTGCTGTGCGACTTGTTAAAACCGTACCCGGCGAACTTGATGATCAGATTCCAGAAGTCCTCGGCCTGCCGCTGCGTCAACCCGTTCGCCTGCGAGCCCTTGAGGAACTGCTCGCGATTGCGGTTGATGATCTCCTCTTTCTTTTTGCTGATCGCCTTGATGCAGGTGTAGGCGTTGGCCAGTTCGATCCCGCCCAGCTCGTTCAGAATCCGCATGACCTGCTCTTGGTAGACCATCACGCCATTGGTCTCGCCCAGGATCTTTTCGCAGACCGGATGGATGTATTCGGCCTTCTGCCGACCATGTTTCACCTCGACGTAGTCGCGCACCATGCCGCCTTCCAGCGGCCCCGGCCGGTACAAGGCGTTCGTGGCGATAATGTCGTGGAAGCCGTCGGGCCGCATCTTCTGCAACAGGTCGCGGATGCCGCCGCTTTCCAGCTGGAAGATGCCCTTGGTTTCCCCGCGTTGAAGCAGCGCGTAGGTGGGCCGGTCGTCGGTGGGAAACTTGTACGGGTCGACCGTCTTGCCGGTCGTCTGCCGAATCAGTTCGACCGCCTTCGAGAGGATCGTCAAGTTGCGTAGGCCGAGGAAGTCCATCTTCAGCAAACCGGCCGCCTCGACATCGCCCATCGACCACTGCGTGATGATGTCGGTTTTGCCGGTCACTCGTCCCAACGGGACGTATTCCGTCAGCGGCTTGTCGGCGATCACGACGGCGGCCGCGTGCGTGCCGATGTTCCGCGCCAGCCCCTCGATCCGCCGCGCCAGATCCAGCAGTTCGCGGATTTCCGGATCGGTCTCGTACGACTGTTTCAGCTCGGCGCCCTTCTCCAGGGCTTCGTCGAGCGAAATTCCCAATTCCTCGGGGACCAGCGACGACAACTTGTTGACCCGCTCGACTGGCATTCCGAGCACTCGGCCGACATCCTTGATCGCCGCTCGGGCCGCCAGCGTGCCAAACGTGCCGATCTGCGCGACGTTCTCCTCGCCGTATTTATCCTTCACGTAGCGGATGACCTCGGTCCGCCGCTGCTTGCAGAAGTCGATGTCGATATCGGGCGCCTCGCGGCGGTTCTCGTCCAGGAACCGTTCGAACAGCAAGTCGTACTTCAGCGGACAGACGTGGCTTAAATAGAGCGCGTAGCACACCAACGCCCCGACGCCGCTACCGCGGGCCGTCGCCGGGATGTCGCGTTCCCTCGCGTACCGGACAAAGTCCCACACGATCAGGAAGTAGTTGGAAAAGCCGAGCTTACTGATGCAGCTGAGTTCACGGTCGAGCCGCTTCATCACTCGCGGCGACAATTCACCGCCGGGCAGCATTTCTTCGTTCCCTTCGTACCGCTCCCGCAATCCCTTCAAGCAAAGTTCCCGGAGGTAATCGTCGGGCGTGCGTTCCTCGGGGATCTTGAAGGTCGGAAAGTGGCGTTTGCCCAGCTCCAGGTCGATCGACACCGAGTTGGCGATTTCTTGGCTGCGGGCGACGGCCTCTTCCAAACCGGGAAAAGCGTCGTACATCTCGTCGGGACGGCGGAGGAAATACTGGTTGCCATCCATCTTCATGCGGCTGGTGTCGGTGCGGAATTTACCGGTGTTCACGCACAGCAAGACGTCTTGCGCTTCGGCGTCTTCCGGATCGACGTAGTGGCAATCGCTGGTCGCCACCAACGGCAATCCGACCCGCTTCGCCAAATCGACCGCCGCCTCCAACTGCAATCGCTGGATCTCGACGCCGTTGTTCATGATCTCGACGAAGTAGCGATCGCCAAACAGTTTGGCGAACCAACCCGCGACCTCCATCGCCTCCTTGAATTCGGCGTCGCCGCCATTGCCGCGCAGCAGCGCGCGGCTGAACTCGCTGGATACGCAGCCGCTGAGACAAATCAGCCCTTCGTGATGGCTGGCGAGCAGTTCCTTGTCGATCCGCGGCTTGAAATAGAACCCTTCCAACATCGCCGCCGAGGCCAACTTGATCAGGTTTTTGAACCCGACTCGGTTCTGAGCCAGCAACGTCAAATGGTAACTTGATTCGCGCGTGCTCCCGCCATCCTTTTCAAACCGGCTGCCCGGAGCGATATACGCTTCCATCCCCAGGATCGGATTGATGCCGCCCGCCTTCGCCGTTTTGTAGAACTCAAGCGCCCCGTGCAAGTTTCCATGGTCGGTGAGCGCCAACGCGTTCATCCCGTGGGCCTTGGTCCGCTCGACCAACCGATCAATCGAACTCGCCCCATCCAGCAAGCTGTAGTGGCTGTGGCAGTGCAGATGGGCAAACGGACGGACTTGAACATCCATGAGAAAAGCTCCGGGCAAACGCGTTGCGGGCAGGGGGGGATCGCGATGGTTTGGGGCCCCAATCCGTTTCGCGAAACTCATAGCGACGGACTGGAAGTCCGTCGTACCAGTAAATCGTGGCGGCAAGTCCGTCGTACCAGTAAATCGAGACGGCAAGTCCGTCGTAATTCGATTCGAGGGGACAGCGAAGCACACCCCACTGACAACCGACAACCGATAACCGCCGTCCGATCGCCTATCGCTTTCGCTTCCGATCCTCGAACGGTTCGTGCTTGTCCCACTTCGCGGCCTGCTCGTCGGCGGAGGGCGGGGTGAGTGGGCGGACGATGCGGAAGCCGACATGCAGGGCGTCGGTCAGGTACCAGATACTTTTGGGTTGCTGCGGGTCTTGCTGTTTCCAGTCTTCAATGGATTTGTCGCGGGCGGCGCTCCGCAGTTTTTTCACTTCGACATCCCACGAGCCGCCGCGGACAACGCGGCCCCATTCGGTCCGCGGGATGGTCAGCGGATTTACCGCAACCGAGCCTGACCACTGGCTGTAGTCCTTCGAATGTTGATCGAGGACCCACTCGGAGACATTGCCGTGCATATCGTAGAGTCCCCACGGATTCGGCTTTTTCTTGCCGACCGGATGGTACTTTTCCTCGCTGTTATCCAGGTGCCAAGCGTATTCATCGATGTCGGCGGGGTCGTCGCCGAACGAGTAGGCGGTGGTGGTGCCGGCACGGCAGGCGTATTCCCATTCGGCTTCGGTCGGCAAGCGGTAATAGCGGCCCGTCTTGGCCGACAGCCATTGGCAGTATACGCGCGCGGCCAACTGGGTCATGCAGATCGCCGGGTAGCCGCGTTTGCCCATTCCGAACGTCATATCGGTGTAGGGCGCCGTGGGCTGCGATAGTTGGTACTCGTCGGCTTCCTTGTCGCGCAGGTTCGGCGCCGCCTTCGCCAGTTCGCGACGTTGGATGTCCTGGTCGAACATCCAAATCTCATAGGCGTCCCATGTCATTTCGTACTTGCCCATCCAAAACGGCGCGACCTTCACTTCGTGCCGCGGTCCCTCATCCGCCGACCGTCCCGGTTCGCTGTCCGGACTGCCCATGGCGAATGTCCCGCCCTTGATCGGGACCAGGGGAATCGCGATATCCGTATGCTCGATCCGCTCGGAGTACGGCTTCATCTCGGCTTCCGTTGCCGCAATCGCCTCGGGGATAGCCAGCACGCGATCATTCGGTTGAGCTACCGCCGGGGCCGCTGCACTCCAAGTTGCGACGCAAAAACCGGCCGCCGCGAAGACCGCGCGAGCGAGCGTCAACGGAACCATCGCCGTGCGAGCGGAGTTGAGCAGACGTTCTCGCGGAAAACACGCCGATGCGCCGCGATCGGCGCCCGTTTGTCGGTTCATGGAATGGCTCGGAACGGAGGTGTGAAAGTTCATGGAAAGGTTCAACGGTGGAAAACTTCACGAAGAGGAACGCGGGGGAAACTTGAAACACCGGGGTGCGCGGCCCACAATCAGGGCCGGTTATTACCTCGGCGGATGATCCTGATCCGCGTGGCTCAAGTTCCGCCTCCTTCCCCGCAAAGGCGACCGCATGCAGTGGCTGATCGCGGCCTTGATCATGGTTCCCGCAGCCGACGCGCCCCCCGCATGGCGGCGTGTCGAACGGACGGAACGGCACATGGCCACCGACTTCACGATCGTATTGTATGCCTCCGCGCCAACGCAAGACGCGGGCCCCGCCACCGCTCCGGCACCGGCCGCAAAGGCAAACACAGAAAACGCTTCCGGCAACAGCGATGCCGACGGAAAGACTGTCTCGGGCCAGGCCGTTGGCGCTCAGCCCGCTGGCGCCCCGGCTTCCGGCGAGAAGCCGCGGTTCGAACAGGCGCTTGACGCCGCTTTCGCGCGGATCCGCACTTTGGACAAAGTCCTCAGCGACTACGATGACGCCAGCGAACTCAGCCGGCTCAGCGCCGCATCGCCCACCGCGAAACGTGTGCCGGTGAGCGGTGACCTGTGGCGGGCCCTGGAGCGGGCGGACGCGATGAGCCGCCTGACCGACGGCGCGTTCGACGCTACGGTGGGGCCGCTGACTCGGCTTTGGCGGCGTTCCCGGCGGCAACGGGAACTGCCCAGCGCCGAGCGGCTGGCGGCGGCCCGAGAGGCCGTGGGATATCAGCTCGTCCGGTTGCACGCGGTTGAGAAGTCCGTTGAGCTACTCCGGCCGAACATGCGGCTGGACATGGGGGGGATTGGCCAGGGACTGGCGGCGGACGAGGCGTTGGCCGAACTGCGTCGCTGGGGCTTCCCCCGCGCGCTCGTCAACGCCAGCGGCGACATCGTGGCGGGCGAGCCGCCACCGGACATGGCGGGCTGGCGAGTTGGCATCGCGCCGCTCGACCCGGCCGCTCCGCCGAGCCATTTTCTTTCACTGAAGCGGGGAGCCGTTTCCACGTCCGGCGATGCCTTCCAGTTCGTGGAGATCGCCGGCCAAAGGTACTCGCACATTGTCGATCCCCGCACCGGACTCGGCGTGGTGGATCGCTCGAGTGTTTCGGTGGTCGCGTCCGATGGCACGACGGCCGACGCCCTCGCGACCGCGTTATGCGTGCTTGGGCCGACTCGCGGGTTGGAAATGATCGATCGATTGCCCGACACGGCCGCGATTTACGTGCAAGCCGACCCAGCCAGCGGCGCGACGAGAACGCGTCCCTCCCGCCGCTGGTCCGAACTTGCGCCGAACGTCGGACCCGCTCGTTAGCCGCCTCGATAGGCGTCGCAAGTCGCAAGTCGCAAGCAATAGGAGCCCAGCCTTGAAAGGCTGGGCTAACGTCGGTTGTCGCTGCGCGACCGCAATCGTGCAAACGGCACAGAGGTCGTGGGCAAGAATTGGCGAGCCTTGCGATGGCCTCATAACGCTCGGATTGGAGCGGGGTTGTTTGGACAGACGCAAAGGATTAAATCCGGGTTCACTCAGCGCATTCCTGCTGTCGCGTAGCGACTACCGATTGTAGCCCAGCCTTTCAAGGCTGGGCTGGTTTTGCGATCCTGCTGCGATCCTGCGATCCTTGGTTGCCTCGATAGCCTTGCTTTTGCGATCCGTCTCGAATGACAGATGTGCGTTTTCGAACAGTTCCTGCGGCCATCGATAGAACATGTTCGGCGCGATCTTCAGTTGTGCTCCTCTACGACGGACGGGGAAGTCCGTCGTACGGGCGGGAATGTGCAGCTTTGAACCTTGCGATTCGGGTTGTTTTTCGCTGCTTGGGGCTACTTGCGTTTGGTTTCCAGTTCTTGGGAACGGAGGCACTCGCGCGGTGTGATCACCCCGTCCCCGTCCAAATCGAACTTCGCGAATTCGGCCACTTTTGAATCGTTCCACAGCGTGGCGTACTCCGCCATGGTGATCTGGCCGTCGGCGTCCTCGTCGTTGCGGGCGAACCAATCCGGCAGGCCCTTCGGCATCCGTTCGGCGACCGTCCGCTGCCGGTAGCTGCGTTTCTCGGCAGTCTGCTTCGAATCGCCCCCTCGACTCGAACCATACCCCGAGCCGCTTGAAGCACGGTACCCCGAGCTTCCGCCGCTGCTCCCGCTGCCACTGCTGGACGCCGTCGAGCTGCTGGAACCGCCGCTTGAACTTTTCTCGTCGCGGCCAAACGAGCCCAGTTTCGCCGTCAGCTCGTCGAGCGTCACGGTGCCGTCGTTGTTCGCGTCGGTGTCGCGCGTGATCGAGCGAACGTTGGCCCACTCATCCTTGTCGAGCACGCCGTTTTTGTTGGCGTCATTCTGCTTGAGCAACCCCTCGGCGTAGGCGCGCACACGCGATGCGTCGCCCGATCCGCTGGAACTGCCGCCGCTCGACCCGCTGCCGCTGGACGAGCCCGAGCTCGAGGAGCCGGTGCGCGGCAGATAGCCGAAGCGACGGGCGATCCGTTGATTCAGCTCCTCGCGGTCCAACTTTCCATCTTTGTTGAGGTCGCTCTCTTTGGGGTCGCTTTGCCAAGGCGCTTTCTCGATTTCGGCTTTGTCCAGTACGCCATCCTTGTTCGAATCGTAGTCGGCCATCATTTTGTCGACGTACTCGATGACGCGCCGATCGTACTGGGTCGCGCCGGAAGAAGCGTTGGCTGCTGATTTGGGTGGCAGAGGCACGTCGAATCCCGGAGGCTTAGCGGAGGTCGGCGGCGCTCCGAAACCGGGAAACCCGCCCTTCGATCCACCGCTCGACGAACTGGCGGAACTACCTGCGGCAGGGGCCCCCGAAGATGTTCCGCCAAACCCCGATCGGCCGCCGCCAAAACCGCTGCCGCTGGACGACGAAGACGAGGTAGAAGGAGTGGATGGAGCGGTGGTCGAGCCGCTTGGAGCCGGCGCTGACGACGACGAACCGCTCGAACTGTTCGCCGCTTCGCGGGCCGCATTGCGTTTTTCCATCGCTTCGATCATTTTGGCGACCGGGATGTCGCGGGACATGTCGAGTCCGGCGTCGCGAGCGGCGCTTTCCAGGAAGTACCGCGAGCGGCCGCCCATTTCGGATGGTTCCAAAATGCCGTTGCCATTCTCGTCCATTCGCCCGATGAACTCTTTTGGGTCGTAGCGACGGCGATCCCCGCGATCACGATCCCCGCGATCACGGTCTCGGCGTTCCGAATCTTGGCGTTCCGAATCTTGGGCGTAAGCGGTTTGGGGCTGTCCTGGGAGATTCGATTCCACAGTCGCTGGCGGGACGTAACCCGCCGCCAAGGTGGCCAGAAGGCAGGGCCAGGACTTTTTGGCCCATCTCGACAGCCAACGCGGGCGTGTACGCGAGCTTTGGACGGAAAATCTTGGAGCGACAGACATTATTTATCTCCCCATGACGGAGGGTGCGGAATCGCCGTCGGCGATGAGCGTACTACGTTAATGTCGGCGATTGCCCCAGGGTTTCGCCGAGCCGGTTGAAATTCGTGGTTTTTCTCGAAACTTTGCCTATCCCGTGGGGTTACAACCCGAAAGGGTCGATCGCGTGACCGCCCCGCCAATGGTCCTGGGACCGGATTGAACCGGTTCCGCAACGCACTGTGCGTCGAGGAGCTTTTCCGTTATGTCATCTCGTCTTAACCTGTTTCTTGCTATTGCTTTATTGGTTGGCGGCAGCCTGCCAGCAATCGCCTTCGCCCAAGGCCCTGGTGGTCCGGGTGGCCGTGGTGGCTTTGGCATGTTCGGCGGCGGCGGCGGCGGCGATCTGATGCTGCTCCAAAACGAGGATGTCCGCACGGAACTCGGGTTGGTCGACGACCAAGTCGAAAAGCTCCGGGGTATCGGCGACAAGATGCGTGAGGAAATGCGTTCGATGTTCTCGGGTTTCCGCGACCTGGGCGAAGAGGAACGCCGAGCCAAGTTCGAGGAAATGCGGACCAAGATGGAGGACCGGGCGAAGGAAATGCAGAAGGAAATGGACGAAATCCTCCTGCCGCACCAATCGAAGCGATTGAAGCAGATCGGCCGGCAGATGCGGAGCCGCCAGGGCGGCAATAACGGCGTCAGCCCCGAAGCAGTCGCCACCGAATTGAAGCTCAGCGACGAGCAGAAGGAAAAGCTCCGCGAGAAAGCTCAAGAAGTCGAGAAGAAACTGCGTGAGAAAGTGGCGAAGATGCGTAAAGAGGCCGAAGACGATCTGTTGAGCGTTTTGACGCCGGAACAGCGGGCTGAATGGCGAGATTTGATCGGCGAGCCGTTTGAAATGCAGTTCCGTGGGTTTGGCGGTCGGGGTGGTCCGGGCGGCCAAGGCGGTCCGGGCGCTCCGGGTGGTCGTCCGCAAGGCAACTAGCGAGCACGGCTCGTGAAGTTCTCAACAGATCGACGAGCGGGGGTGGGAACATGGTCGCGATGGAAGCGGGCGAGATTCTGCTACGGCGCGGGTTGCTGAACCGCCAGCAGTTTGAAGCCGCGCGGGCCTCCGCCCCCGACGGATCGCGGTTCGTCGAATTGGCCGTCGAGAAAGGCTATGTCGGCGAGGAAGATGCCCTCCGGGCGATCGGCGACGAAGTGGGGCTCGACTACATCGACTTGCCGCAAGCCGATGTCGATCTGTCGCTCTTGAAGATCTTTCCGCATCGGCTGATCCACCGGCAGTCGTTGTTTCCGGTGCGGCGGACGAACGGGTCGTTGGTGGTGGCCACAAGCGACCCGTTCGACCTGTACCCGCTGGATGAGGTCGCGGCGGCGACCGGGCTGGCGGTGGTGCCGGTGTTGGCCGGTCGGGCCGAGATCGCGAAGCTGATCAAGAAGCATTTGGGGGTCGGCAGCGAAACGGTCCAGGGGCTCATCGATCAGACGTCCGAGGAGGAAGAAGTCCAGCTGCTGAGCGACATCGAGACGGACGGTTCGGAACTGTCCGAGCAGGCTCAAGAAGCGTCGGTCGTGCGGCTGGTGAACGAGATTCTGGTGGAAGCGATCGAGTCGCGGGCAAGCGACGTCCACATCGAGTCGCAGGGGAGCGGCTTGGTGATTCGCTACCGGATCGACGGCATATTGTTGCCGCAGCCCGTGCCGCCGGAGATCAATCGGTTCCAATCGGCGATCATCAGCCGCTTGAAGATCATGTCGCGATTGAACATCGCGGAAAAACGGCTGCCGCAAGACGGCCGGATCAAGCTGCGGGTCAGCGGCCGCGAGATCGACGTCCGCGTGTCGGTGATTCCCATGATCCATGGCGAGAGCATCGTCATGCGTATCCTGGACAAAGGCGCGATGTCGTTTGAATTGCGGAAGCTCGGAATGCACGAGCGAACCTACAAGGTGTTCCGCGAGATCATCGATCTGCCGCACGGCATCGTGCTGGTGACCGGCCCGACGGGCTCGGGAAAGACCACCACGCTGTACAGCGCGTTGATCGAGATCAACACTCCCGATTTGAAGATCATCACGACGGAAGACCCCGTCGAGTACCAGTTGGAAGGCATCAATCAGATTCAGGTGCATCCGAAAATCGGACTGACGTTCGCGGCGTCGCTGCGCAGCATTTTGCGGCATGATCCGGATGTGGTGCTGATCGGCGAAATCCGCGATCTCGAGACGGCGGAGAACGCGATCCAAGCGTCGCTTACCGGCCACTTGGTGTTTAGCACTTTGCACACCAACGACGCGGCGAGCGCGTATACGCGTTTGGTCGACATGGGGGTCGAGCCGTTTTTGGTGGCAAGCACTGTCGAAGCGGTGATGGCCCAGCGGCTCGTCCGCCGACTGTGTCCGAAATGCAAACAGCCGGTGCGGCCGACGGCCGACGAACTGCCCGTGGATTTTCCGATCGACGAGATCCCGGCGGAAGGATTGTTTGGTCCGGTGGGTTGCCGAGCGTGTCGCCAGATTGGATTTTCGGGCCGAATGGGCATCTACGAGCTGATGGTGACATCGGAGGATGTGCGCCAGTTGGCTCAGGACCGCGCGAGCAGTTTTAAGGTGAAACAGGCGGCGGTGCGGCACGGCATGCGAACGTTGCGGCAGGACGGTTGGGACAAGGTGCTTAAAGGGTCGACGACGGCCGAAGAGATCATGCGGGTCACGAAGGGTGATCGCGATGTTTCGATGACCAGTACCCCCGCCACCACGTAGGCCGCCGCCATGCCAGATTTCGCCTACGTCGCCCGCAATCAGCTAGGGGCGAAAGTCGCCGGAACGGTGACCGCCAATTCGGAACGCGAAGCGCTCGCGATCCTCACGGGCCAGTCGTTGTTTCCGCTCAACGTCGCGGCGGCGAAGTCGGCGTCCGCTGGCTTCATGCAAAGCAAGAAGGTGCGGGGCCAGCAGATGGCTGTGGTCTACGCCCAGCTTGCCGCGCTGCTCCGCAGCGGCGTGCCGCTCTTGCGGTCGATCGCCGTGCTTCGCGAACAGTCGTCGAAACCCGTTTTGAAGGAGATTTTGAACGACGTGTACGCCAAGGTCGAATCGGGTTCGACGTTCGCCGAAGCGATCGGTCGGCATCCCGGCGCGTTCGGCGAAATGGCTGTGAATATGGTGCGAGCGGGTGGCGAAGGCGGTTTTATGGAAGACGCCTTGGAGCGGGTCGCGCAGTTCACCGAACAGCAAGAGGATCTTAAAGGCCGGACGATGGGGGCGTTGGCGTACCCGATTTTTCTGGGGACGGTCGGCACACTGGTCGTGATGGGGTTGATGATTTTCTTCGTGCCGAAGTTCGCGTCGCTGTTCGACAACTTGCGGGAGCGGGGCGAACTGCCGGCGGCGACCGAGATTCTGCTGTGGATCAGCGACACGATGCGGGCTTGGTGGTGGATCGTGGCGATCGCGTCCGCCGGTGTGTATCTGTGGCTGAAGAATTGGTTGGCGACGCCCCAAGGGCGGTTCGTAAGCGACCTGCTGAAGCTACGGGCGCCGGTGATCGGCGCCATCTACCAGGCGCTCGCCGTATCCCGCTTTTGCCGCGTGCTTGGCACGTTGCTTAAGAATGGCGTGCCGATCCTCAAGTCCATGGAAATTAGCCGCGAGGCGGCGGGCAACAAGCTGTTGTCGCAGGCGATCGCCGACGCGTCGGAGAACATCTCCGCCGGCCAGTCGCTCGCCGAGCCTCTCGCGGCCAGCGGCTACTTCCCGAAAGCGGTTGTGGAAATGATCGCCGTGGCTGAGGAATCCAATTCGCTCGACAAGGTGCTGGTGGACATCGCGGACGGATTGGAAAAACGCACGTTTCGTCAATTGGACTTGGTGGTTCGCTTGCTCGAACCGATGATGCTGCTCGTGCTGGCCGCCGTGGTGCTGATGGTGGTCATTGCCTTGTTGTTGCCAGTGATCAAGATGAGCGGCACAGTTTAGAGGGCCCGGTCTAGCGGCCCGGGTTAGCGGCCCAGTTTAGAGGGCACGCGAGTCCAGACACTGGGATCAGATTAGAGACAACGGAAAAGGGAGAGTAATCGCATGCGACGTAGGAAAGCGGACCGCCGGACTCGAAGCGGTTTCACGTTGATGGAAGTGTTGCTGGTGCTGGTCATCCTGGTGATCTTGGGTGGCGTGGTTGGCGTGGCGATCAATTCCAGCCGCAAACGCGCCTTCGCCAGTTCGGCGATGGTTCAATTGAAGTCGCTGAAGGGGCCGCTGGAAAGTTTCAATCTCGACATTGGTTCGTACCCGACGTCGCAACAGGGGTTGGCGGCTTTGCGAGTGGCTCCGGCCGATTTGCCCAATCCGGCCAAGTGGAGCGGACCGTATTTGAGTTCGGAACTGGAGCCAGATCCGTGGGGCAACGCCTATCAGTATGAAGGCGGCGGCACGCAGTATCGGGCCTGGTCGTTCGGCCCCAATGGCGTGAACGAGCAAGGGGGCGGGGATGACATTTCGGTGGTTGGCGAATAGCCGCCGGCGGTCCCGTGTTCGCCGCCAAGCGTTCACGTTGATGGAACTGCTGTTGGTGCTGGCCCTGATGGTGGCGATCGCCGCTATCGCTTGGCCGGCGCTGCGTGGCTCATTCGATACACAAAGGCTGGCGAAGTCGGCCGACCAACTTCGAGCCGCCTTCGGTAAGACTCGCGTCCGCGCGATGCGGACCGGCGCCATCCAGGTATTCCGATTCCAACCGGGACGCGGCGGGTACGGGTCGGAGACGTGGACGGCGTCCGCCGAGGAAGTCGTGTCGGCCGCGACGGCGGCGGGCGGCGTCGCCTCTGGTCCACCAACGCCCACAGCCACCGCGGCGCCTACCAGTAGCACAGACACGCTTCCAGAAGGCGTCGTGTTCCACTTGGCGGAAGTGACCGTCGACGCCCGCGCCGCGAGCTTGCTGGGCGCGGGCGGCGATGGCGAGACGGAGGAATGGTCGTCGCCAATCTTTTTTTATCCCGATGGCACGACATCGAATACGCATGTGGTGCTCGCGAACGAACGCGGCCAGGCGATCGTCGTGACGCTGCGGGGACTTACCGGCCTCTCGTTGCCCAGCGAAATCACCTCCATTGAGCAGCTCGCGCGTTAGGAGCGTGTCCCATGTCCGCACGACGCCTTCGCCATCGCGGCCTCACGCTGCTGGAAGTCATCCTCGCGCTCATCATCCTGGGCGGGGCGCTGGTGGCGATCGGAGAGTTGATCCGCACCGCCTCGCGAAGCGCCCGGGACGCGCGCGACGCCACCACCGCTCAGGTGATCGCCGATAGCTTGATGTCCGAAATCGCCGCCGGCGTTGTGCTCCCGCAACCCATGGAGCGGCAGCCCGATCCGATCGATCCCGACTTTGTCGTGAGCGTGATGGTCGAGCGGCCAACCCAAGCCGGCTTGATTCAGGTCATGGTGTTGGTCGAACGGGCCGACGCCCTGCTGGTCGGTCGCAAGTCCGAAGGTTTTCGTTTAGTTCGCTGGATGCTCGACCCAGGCGTGGAACTCGCCGCGCCTACGACGGGGAATCCAGGAGGCTAGTTGTCGGTTGTCGGTTGTCGGTTGTCGGTTGTCGGTTGTCGGAGGTTGGGGGGTGGGGGTTGGGGGTTTGCTGCAGTTCGTTGTTCGGGAAGACTTTCGGAAACGGTGGAAAATCACGTTTCTCGCGAGCTGAGCGTTTCGACGGACTTG
>JBJTOW010000006.1:0-3670 GCA_046074805.1 Planctomycetota bacterium
GGCAGGTGCGGTTCGCGCCGTTGGGCGAAGCCGGGCAGCGGCGGTTGTTGGCGAGCCGCGCGCTGGTGTGTGGGTGCGGGGCGTTGGGGTCGGTGATCGCGAACACGTTAGCGCGAGCTGGGGTAGGAAAGCTACGGATCGTCGATCGCGATTTTCTCGAACTGAACAACTTGCAGAGGCAGGTGTTGTACGACGAGGCGGATGTGGCGGCTGGTCTGCCCAAGGCGGTAGCGGCGGCGGAAAAGCTGCGACAGATCAACTCGACGATCGAAATCGAACCGATCGTCGCGGATATCGACTCGACCAACATCGAGCGATTGACGCGGGATGTCGACGTGATTGTCGACGGCACGGACAATTTCGAGATCCGGTTTTTGTTGAACGACGCATCGCTTAGGTTTGGCATTCCCTGGATCTACGGAGGATGCTTAGGAGCTGAAGGGCAGACGATGACGATCTTGCCTGGGGAGACCGCCTGTTTGCGGTGTCTCATGCGGGATGTGCCGCCCGCGGGCGCTACCGACACCTGTGATACGGCGGGGATTCTCGGCCCGATCATCAACGTGATCGCGTCGATCGAAGCGTGCGAGGCGTTGAAGATTCTGGCGGGGCGGCGGGAGGCGGCCAGCCGCGTGCTTCAAGTTGTCGACCTTTGGGATAACCGCGTGCGCCAAGTGCGGCTTGACGCCTTGCGGGCGGCCGCCGCCGACTGTCCGGCGTGTAGCCGCCGCGAGTTCCCTTGGCTGGATGGACAACGCGGTTCGCAGTCGGCCGTGCTCTGCGGAAGGAACTCGGTGCAATTGTCGTTTCCCGGCCGCGAACCTGCGCCGCTCGATCGATTAGCCGAGAAACTCGGGCCGCTAGGGGCCGTGTCGCGAAACCGTTACCTGTTAAGATTCCAGGTTGGAAAATTCACCTTCACGCTGTTCGCCGATGGCCGCGCGATCGTGGGCGGAACAAGCGACGTGGCCGAGGCCCGGAGTGCTTACGCGCGGTATGTCGGAGGCTGAGTGTGCTGGACGGCGACGGGACAAAATCTTGGGGATAGGGAATTCGCGGATGCGACAGGTTTTCTTGGATCACAACACGACGACTCCGGTCGCGCCCGCGGTGCGCGACGCCATGTGGTCATTCCTGGGCGATCATTATGGTTCGCCCGCCAGCGGTTATTCGCTGGGCCGGGCCGCTCAAGAAGCGATGGAGGACGCCCGCGAACAAGTAGGCGCTTTGATTGGGGCCGATCGCGAAGAAATCGTGTTTACGGCGGGCGAGTCGGAGAGCAACAACCTAGCGTTGAAGGGGGTGTTTTTGCGGCAGGCGATCGAATTGGGAGGGCATTTGATCATCTCCGCCGTCGACGCGCCGTCGATCCATGGCTCGGCGCGGTTCCTAAGGCGTCTTGGGTTCGAACTGTCGATCGCTCCCGTGGACGCCGACGGGCGTCTGTCGCCGGAAACCGTCGCTCCGTTACTCAAGCCGAACACGATGCTCGCCAGTTTCACGCTGGCCGATCCCGAGACGGGCGTGGTGCAACCGGTGAGCGAATTGGCCGAACTGTGTCGGTCGCGGGGCGTCGTAACGCATGTCGACGCTACCGATGCGGCGGGCAAACTGCCGCTCTCCGTGGATGATCTGAATGTCGACATGTTGACCTACGCAGCGCATACCATGCATGGGCCGAAAGGGGTCGGGGCATTGTTCATTCGCGGCGGCGTGGTGCTCGAGCCGTTGATTCATGGAGCGGGCGAGGAATCCGGGTTGCGTTCCGGCGTGGAGAACGTGCCGGGCATCATGGGGTTCGGCAAAGCGGCGTCGATGGCCGGAAAACTGCTCGAAGAAACCCGCCCGCGCATGACGTCGCTCCGCGATCGGCTGGCGGAACACCTGCGAAATGGAATTGGAGCCGACCTGCGAGTCTTCGGCGAACGCGTCGAGCGGCTGCCAAATACGCTGTGCGTGGCGTTTCCCGACGTGAACGCCGGGCAATTGTTGGAAATGGCGCCAGAGGTGAACGCGTGGACGGCGGTGGCGAGCCGCGATGATGGGCGGAGCGTGTCGGCGCTGTTGACGGCGGCGGGCGTATCGCCGCGGATCGCGCGCGGGGCCGTGACGTTTGCGGTCGGCTGGTTCACAACGGAAGAGGAAATAGATTTCGCCGCCGGTCGGCTCCTAGATGCCTGGGAGCGGCTGCGCGGGTAGATTGTCGCGCCGTGGCTCCGGTTTCTGGCAACGGACGAGGCGGAACATGGCGGAAGAAACGTTACCAACGAGGGCGGCTGGGCATTTGCCGCCATGGACTGTCGGCGAATTGCCGTTTCCTCCCAGCGCGGGTTGGCGGCTCTGGATCGGCTTGATCGGCCCCGGCATCGTCTTGGCTGGCACCTCGATCGGCTCAGGCGAATGGCTCTTCGGTCCCGCCGTGAGCGCCCAATACGGCGCGACGCTGTTATGGCTGGCGCTTCTGAGCATCATTTTCCAGGTGTTTTGCAACCTGATGATGATGCGTTACGCGGTCTATTGCGGTGAACCGATTGTTGTCGGCGGACTGCGGACATGGCCGGGACCAGCGCTGTGGATCTCCATGTACGCGGTGCTCGACCTCGCCGCGATCTGGCCCTACAACGCGTCGAACGCCGCCGTTCCGCTGGCCGCCGCGTGGCTCGGCCGATTACCCACGGTCGCTGACCAAGGGTTTGTTCGCGGTCTCGGGTTCGCGTTGTTCTTGCTATCGTTCGTCCCGCTGATTTTCGGCGGCACCGTCTACCGGATGCTCGAACGGATCATGACGTTCAAGTTGGTCGCCGTCTTGTCCTATCTCACTTTCGTCGCGTTGTTCATGGTGTCGTCGGCCGTGATGCTGGAAGTCCTGGGCGGCTTCTTTTCATTCGGCGCCGTGCCGCTCCGTGCGGAAACAGTCGTCGCGGGCCGTCATTTCACCGTGACAAGAACAGTTGGCGATCATCGCTATGTGGCGCGCGGTTCCTTCGAACGGCCCAATGTTGGAGCACAAGCCGCCGACAAGGCGAAACGAGTGGAAACCGCGGGCCAAGCGAACTCGGCGGATTTGGCCGCCACAACGCGAGGTGTTGGCGAGCCATCGCTAGCCGAGTTCCGCGTGACACGTGGCTCGGAGACCACCACTTATAAGACGGCGGCCGCTGTGCCCCCAGATTTCGCGGGCGTGCTGGCGGAACTGTTGGCGGAAGCGCGGCCATTCGCGTTGGAAAACCGCTTTTTGGTGTCGGCTCGCGATGGCGCCACCGTTTTCTCGGCCCAGGGACGCATTGACACCGACGGCAGTTGGCGGGCCGACGAAGCGATCGTGGCCAACGCCGCCGAGACTTGGTCCTACGAAACGCTCGACGATGTGCCGGCGCCTCACGGCGCGCGGCTGAGGAACTTGGTCGAGCATCGCGGATTTGAACGCGTGTCGCTGCCAGGGTATGTCGCCGAGCACGGTCATCTGCCGCCGCTCGACTGGGCCATGCTTGCCTCGTTCTGCGCGATTGCCGGGGCCGGTGGCCTGTCGAATACGCTGTTTTCCAACTACGCCCGCGACAAGGGCTGGGGAATGGGAAAGGCGGTGGGAGCGATTCCCAGCGCGGTCGGCGGGCTGACGATTCGGCTTTCGCAGACGGGACAGTTATTCGACGAAACATCGCCTGAGCAG
>JBJTOW010000007.1:0-2998 GCA_046074805.1 Planctomycetota bacterium
CCTTTCCGTCGTCAAATCAAATCGCGGCATTACAAATCGCGCGACTCCAAGACGCGCGCATGCGCATTCCACGTATACGAATCGTTCGAATTAAAAAAGCGCGCCTCGTGCTTGGGCACATCAAAATAATTGAGTTAGCACGCTTTGAGATAGCTGTTTACGTTCTTTTCACGATTGTGGGTCGCGACGGACTGGAAGTCCGTCGTACAAGGAAAGAGCTAGTTCGTCGTACTTGAATTTGGCCGGGCTATTCGGGCAACGGTTGGCCCTTGGTCTCGGGCGCGAACCAAATCAAAACCACGCCAATAATATACACAAGGCTTAGCACGGAGCAGGCGTTGGCGAAGCCCCCCATAAGGTTCACCAAGACCAGCAATTGAAACGAGCCGATGGCCGCCAGGATACGTCCGAAGTTGAAGCCGAACCCCTGGCCGGTCGCTCGCACGCTGGTGGCGAACAATTCCGGCAGGTAGAGCGGCAGCCAACCGTAAAACGACGCCGAACAGGTTCCGGCGATGAAGGCGGCGAACAACATGTGGCTGGAATAGACCTTATTAGTCTGGAAGAGGTAAATCACCGATCCGAAAGCCAGGACACACAGTAGGCAGTAGGCTTTCCGCCGGCCCAGCCAATCACCCATAAGCGCCGCCAATAGCGTGCCGACGATCGCACCGAGTGACAGGCATAGCAAGACGTATTCTTTCGCCTTTGGTTTGACGATAAGAGCCGCAGCCTCGGGGCCGTTCTGGGCCAGTACCTTTTCGCGAAGGGCCGTCGTCTCCGCTTCCGCGATCTTGTCGGCCCAGGCGGGCGCCTGCTGCGTGGCGCCCCAAGTTCCAAGCAAAGCGACACCGCTTAAACCGGCCGCCAGCGCCATGCGCCGCAATGTCGCGCCAAACATCCCGGTTCGCTGAGCGGCGAGTTGGCCGCCAGCCGGCGCATTGTCGCGATAGCGTTGCAAGAATCGCACTACGGGATAGGTGTAGCCGACAACCGCCATCGCCAAGCCCAGAACAATCGCGGCGCCGCGAAGAAGGCCGCTGTGCTCGACGAGCACCTCGCCGCCGATGGTCGTCCGATCGTATTGATAGAGGTATACCATCAAGGCGGGGCCGAGCGCGCCGAGCAACACGCCGACCAAATCCTGCGTGGCCCAATTGGACGTGTGTCCTTTTTCCCGCTCTTCCTCCCACTTCGCGGACTCAGGCACAAAGATCCGTATAAAAAACGTGAGCAGCGCGGGAACGATTCCGAGGATCATCATCACGCGCCAACAATCGTTCGCTACCAGCCGCGCTGATAGCTCGGCGGGCAAGCCGAGCGCGAGCACCAATTGCTCCAATTGCCCTTTGACGCTGGTGATACCGATGCCGACGATCGCTACCAGGAGGTAGCCGACATTGGCGGCAGCGCCGATCAAACCGGCCATGAAGGCGCGCGATCGGTTGGGGAACACCTCCATGACCAGAGCGACTCCCAAGGACCATTCGCCGCCCATGCCCAGCGACGCGATGAAACGCAGGACGCCAAGTTGCATCGGACTTGTGACCGCGCCGCAAAACGATGTGAAGACGGCGTAGGTCAGGACGCTAATCGTCATCGCTTTCACGCGGCCGATGCGGTCGCCCAGCCAACCGAAGAGCACGCCGCCGGTCGCCGCGCCGACCAGGAACAGGCCGGTGATGAGTCCCAGCCACCGCGCGACTTCCTTGTCCTGCCCTGGCCCGAGAAGGTCGAGGATGGCTTGGCGGCCGACAAGGGAGAACACGCCCATCTCGGCGCCATCGAACATCCAGCCCAGCAGAGCGGCCGTTAGTGCGAGCCAGGCCCCACGGCTAAGTGGGGCCGCCGACTCGCCCGCGATGGCCGAGTGGCCGCCAACGCTACCCGCTTTCGATGCCGCAGTTCCCATCGCGTTCGGCTCCCGATCCGTTCCAAGGAATAAGTGTGGCGAAACAGCGTCGCGATGTCGCGCGGACGCTTATGGCTTTAGGTCGTAAGAATAGTGGAAGCTACGGCCATGGGCGGCCGGTTCCAAGCCGTTACCAGCCTTGCTCTTCCCCAAAAAAATCCATCCGGTCCAGCCGGGGTAGAGTTGGGGCGGCGACTCGGGGCCGGTGTAGCCTTTCCGGGCTTTGGTCGGAACATAGTAGGAATCGAAGGTGAGTCGGGCTCCGCGGGAGAAACCGCGAGCGGAGCGATCGACTTGGTCCACCGTCGCTTCGACGCGATACTTCACCATTTCAGGCTTGGAATCGACGACGGTGATGTCGCCGATCCGCAAATGCAGCAGTTCCGTCGCCTCGGTGCGAAGTTTCTTATATTCCTCGTCGGACAATTCCGCGCGAACAGGATTTGCGCCGCCCGATACGCCAGCGCCCAACAGTCCCACCACGACCACGATCCGCGCGAACCAGATTCGCCCCGCCATCAGTCTCTCCTTGTTGACAATCAAAAAGTTACTCAGCCGCAACGGTTTCCAGGCGTTGACACGGCCGCGCATTTACACGGCCGCTGCCAGAGCGCGTAAGTCATCTTCAATTCTCTGTAATCGTTCGTCCACCTCGCGCCGCGTGTCATCGAGATCGGCGAGCAGTTCGGGGGGAACGTAGCTAAACATATAGAACTTCACTTTGGGTTCGGTGCCCGAAGGCCGGACGGCGATCGCATTGCCCTCGTCGGCCAGATCTAGAATCACCATGTCGCCCCGGGGCGCGTCAAGCGGCAGCGGTGGGACGCCCGTTTCGGTGCGGGTGAGATTGAGATAATCGCGCACGCTTCGCACCGAGAGGCCGCCAAGCGTTTGCGGCGGACGCTGGCGGAAGTTCGCCATGAGCGCCTGCATTTTCGCCATTCCCTCCGAACCTTGCATCGTTAAATTCAGTGGTCGTTCGCAGTGATAACCATGTTGCCAGTACAGCGAGGCCAGCTTTTGATGTACGGATTGGCCTTTCGATTTCGCGAGCGCCGCGAGTTCCGCCATGAGCATACAGGCGAC
>JBJTOW010000008.1:0-4202 GCA_046074805.1 Planctomycetota bacterium
CTGATCTCGGGGAATGCCGAGCGATTTGGTGTCAAGTCGCTGGTCCCGGTTCTGGGTAAGGCCCCGGAGGCGTGGCAGGGTTTGCCCGCTCCCGACGCCGTGTTTGTTGGCGGGACAGGGCGCCAAGTGCGGTCGATTGTCGATTTAGCCTACGGTCGTCTGCGTCCAGGTGGTCGGTTGGTCGTTCATGTCGGCAGTATTGATAACGTGGCGGATGTGCGCCGAGTGCTGGAAGAAAAGCCCGACAAGTCGGGCCCCGTCGATGTTTGGCTCATGCAGCTTTCCCGAGGCACTCATCAACTTGACCAGTTACGGTTTGAATCGATCAACCCATCGTTCCTCATCCGTGTGGTCAGGGGTGGCCCATGAGCGGCTTTGAGCATCACTCGCGGTTGGATGTGATCGCGGTCGGAGCCCATCCGGACGACGTGGAAATCGCCTGCGGCGGAACTTTGGCCCTGTTGGCCAAGCAGGGGTATCGCGTTGGCATCATCGACCTGACGGATGGCGAGCCCACTCCGCGCAGCCCCGGTCCGGAAGTGCGATTAGCGGAAGCGGCGGAGGCGGCCCGGGCGTTGGGCGTCCATCATCGAGCGACGCTTGATTTGCCGAACCGCCGCTTGTTCGACACGTTTGAAGCGCGGGTGCTATTGGCGAAGGAATTCCGGAAGTTCCGGCCGCGGGTCGTCATCGGATTCGGCGACAAAACACCGCTCGCCTCGCCCGATCACTGGCAAGCGATGCAGATCACCGACGCCGCCATTTTTTACTCGCGGCTCACCAAGTGGGACGATCACTTCGACGGCCTGCCAGTCCACGCTATCGAAACGCAACTTTACTTTCGACTCGCGTTCGAACCTGCGCAGCTTGGCGGCTACGCTAGCCACTTTACGGTGGACATCGGCGAAACGCTCGAAGCCAAGATCGCGTCGGTCGCGTGTTACAAGACGCAATTCCCTCCCGAGAAAGCCCACGTTTTCGAACGAATTCGCGGCGCGGCGATGATCGCTGGCGCGGCGATCGGCGCTCACGCTGGCGAGACTTTCGTGAATGCCCGGCCGCTTGGCACCAAACGGCCCATGACATTTCTTTTCGGCGAGTAACGCCGCTCCCGGCATTTTTGCTTCGACCAGCGAACAACTGGATAGAACGCATCGACGCGATCGAACAAGAACTCGTGCCGACTCACTTTAGACGACGGCGGCCGTCTTCGCCGGTACTCGCGTGTCGAGTGAACCGTGTCGGGCGCTGCCGTGCTCTGACTCCCGCGCGGATTCCCCAGACCAGCGAGCGATGAAGCTCAGCATCGGTCCGGTCATCAACGTGGTCGATACCGCCATGACGACCATCATCGCGAACAACGGAGGCGTGATCACTCCCAGTTGCAGACCCAAATCGAGCACGATGATTTCCATCAGCCCGCGTGTGTTCATGAGAGCACCCAATTCGGCGCTGGTCCGCCAACCGATTCCGCAATATCGAGCAGCAGCCACCGTGCCGCCCAATTTTCCGACTGTGGCGACAAGCACGATCAGGCCGCACATCAACCATTGATCCGAACCGTCAAGCAGGCCGATCTTGGTGCGCGTTCCCGTCAATGCGAAAAACGCTGGCAACAGCAAGACCCGCACGACGTCTTCCAGCTTCTCGGTGAGAACATGGGCGATTTTACTGTCGTGAGGAATGATCGCTCCGAGCAGAAACGCTCCAAAGATCGCATGGATTCCGATGCTGTCCGTTGTCAGCGACGAGATCAGAACGCCGAGCAAAACGCACGCCACCGCCGGTGACGATGGGATCGCGCCCGCTTCGGTCCGCAGCCACTTCGTTAGTAGCGGTCGAACGACGAGGAACATCGCGGCACAAAAGAGCCCCGCCAGCACCCAAGTCGTTAATGCGGCTGTGATTTGGGTTCCTACAAGCCCCACGACGACCGCCAGCAAGCACCACGCCGTGGCGTCATCGGCAGCGGCACAGCTCAGCGCCATCGTCCCAGTACGCGTCCCCGCCAGCCCTCGATCAGCGATTATCCGCGCCAGGACGGGCAGGGCCGTGATCGACATGGCGACACCGATGAACATCGCGAACGTGGTGAACGGGATGTCCGGTCCGGACAGTTGTTCGTAAAGGACGATCGCCAGTGCCCCGCCGAGTACAAACGGAACAGCAATACTGGCGTGGGAGATTAAGAGGGCCTCGCGGCCGCGGCTGCGAATCGAGTCGAAGTTGAGTTCCAACCCGACGAGGAACATGTAGAGCACAACGCCCAATTGCGCAAGCACGCCCAGGAGCGGGGTCACCGACGATGGCAATAAAAATGCCGTGGCTTCCGGCCAAAATCGCCCCAGACAGGACGGCCCCAACGCGAGACCTGCCATCACTTCGCCAATGACTCGCGGCT
Organism: Planctomycetota bacterium; assembly: GCA_046074805.1. Classification (GTDB taxonomy): domain Bacteria; phylum Planctomycetota; class Planctomycetia; order Pirellulales; family Pirellulaceae; genus CAIXSC01. The sequence goes on from JBJTOW010000008.1 coordinate 2,402, forward strand.
GACCGAATCGAACGAAAAGCGAACCCGATACGCGAGCCGCCATGAGGATGGCGACGAGGGCGACTAAGACATCGCGAAAGGCGTGAGAAATGCCTCGACCAGGTCTCGCCACTTCATCGTGATGCTGTGCGATACTTGCGGAAGGATGGGCCACGAACGAGTCGACAGGATCACCGGACGACCCGGGGCGAGCCACGATCGGCTGGATATTCGTCAGCGGCGCTCGTGCCGCCTGCGCGTCCGTCAGATGGTCAGTGGTCGGCAGGGACGCGCCCGTCGTATCATCACCGCGGGGTGAAGCGAGTACCAACGCCTCATGGTTGGAATCTAACTTAGACGAGACCAAGTTCGGTAATCTAGGGCGGGTGAGTGACGCCTCGCCCCGCTCCCGTATCCAGCCGAACGCCGCAGCAGCCAGCAAAACCATACTGACATAGCCGAGCCAAATCCGACGCCCCGATGCTGTCGTATCGCCGTATGACTCGCCGTTCGTCTCGTCTAGCCGGGGTGGAATCGTCATTGCATGAACGCCTAACCGAGAACCCGGCCTTAGGGTCGTTGCTGATTTCAGCTGACCAAGCCGTTTATGGACATGGCCAGCGAAGAAAATCACGTGGGAAAACGGATCAGTTCGCGGCGACCATCGCCTCGGCCTCGCGAGCCGCCATTTCCGCGCGTCGCTCGGCTTCCACAATTTCCATTGGTTCCCAAACCTTGTCCACCTCGTCGCGGAACAGATCGCCGATGAGCAGATCGGTGACAGTGCCTTTCAGGTGCGGATACTTTTTCACAAACCGGCCGAAGTTGAAACCATCGTAGAAGGCACAAACCAGCTTTCGCATCCGATCCATGCCTTTAACATATTCCGTTTCCCACTGACCCAGCGCGGAGGCGCTGAGATCGTTCGCCTTCAGCGAATTGTCGATGGTGTCCGCCGCTAATTGGCCGGACTTTAAAGCTAGTAAAACGCCGGATGAGTAGAGCGGGTCCAGGAAACCGAACGCGTCCCCGACAAGCACCCATCCATTCCCGGCCGCTTGCTTCGAACGATAAGAATACTCTTTGGCGGCGCGGAAGATGTCGCAACGCTCGGCGTTCGCGATTCGCGGTTGCACGCCCGGGCAACGCTCGACTTCCTCGAAGTAAATCTTCTCCAATTCCTTCGTCTCGCGCTCGACGAATAAGTAGTCGTAGGCGGCCACGACACCAACGCTCACAATGTCATTCCGCAGCGGAATGTACCAGAACCAGCCCTTCTTGCCCTTCGTTTGCATGACGATGGTCGCGCCTTCGTCACGGCCCTGATCGCGGTGGGCGCCTTTCCAGTAGGTCCAGACGGCCGCCTTTTTCAACACCGGATCCCACTCGCGAAGGCCAAGGCGGCTCATGATCATCGAGCTTTGACCGCTGGCGTCCACGACTACTCGGGCCCGCACTTCTCGTTCGGTGCCGTCTTCATGTTGGACTCGCACGCCAACCGCTTGTTGACCTTCGAACAATACTTCCAGAACGCGAGTCGCCTCATGAACAGCCACACCCTGCTCGCGGGCGTTTTCCAACATCAGCTGATCGAATTCTTGGCGGTAAACTTGCCAAGTCTGAGAGCATTCGTGCGGCTTGTTGTCCAGAAAGTAGAAAGGCTCCGACAGCTTGCCGTTTTCCGTGACGAATTGCACGCTGTGCTTCTTGACGTTCGGGCTCTTCTTTAGCTTCGGCAACATCTTTAGCCGCTCGAGGACCCAGTAGGTCTCGGGAATGAGCGACTCGCCGATATGGACACGGGGGAAACGCTCGCGTTCGA
>JBJTOW010000009.1:0-21123 GCA_046074805.1 Planctomycetota bacterium
GCCAGTTCGCCGCGATACATGCTCTCGCCCTTGCTGTGGGCGATCGACTGGAGCGATCGCGCGTGATCGGGTAGCCGCACGATCTCGCCCACCGCGGGCGCGCGGCCGTTCGGCGCGAAGGTGGCCATCCACGACGGGAAACCACGGAATTTCTCGACCGATCGCGCCCAGGCGTCCGCCGTGATCGGGCTGACGGGAAAGCCCTCGCGCGCCGCTCGGATCGCGGGTTCGATCAGCCGCTCGAAGGGCAGCGAAGCGCCACGCGCGTGCAGCGCGGCCCAACCAGCCACCGCGCCCGGCACGGTGACGGGGCCCCAGCCCGTGCGCGGCATCACCGCGGCGGCGCCGAAGGCTTCGCGTCCGCCGGTTTGTCCGTGGCCGGATTTGCGTCGGCAGCGGGTTTCGCGTCGGCTGCTGGCTTCGCATCGGCTGCTGGCTTCGCATCCGCCGGCTTGGCGTCTGCCGGCTTCCCATCGTCTGCCGGCTTTCCGTCGCCGCCGAGCAGTTCCTCGAGGCGTTTTTCGAGCAGTTCGCCGCGGACGTGTAGGTCGATTACTCGACCATCGCGACCCACAAGGATGACGAACGGGATCGATTCCACTCCACAGCGTTCCGCGAACGCTTCGGCGTCGACGATGGTGGGCCATGGCAACGGCTGTACGCCAAGGAAGCGTGTCAGGTCTTCGCGTTGTTGGTCGAGGTTAATACCGATGACCTCGAACCCTTTGTCGCGGAATTTATCGAAATTCCGCTTGATGTTGGGAATTTCCTTCTGGCATGGGCCGCACCAAGTGGCCCAGAAGTCCACGAGCACGAACTTGCCTTCGTATGGTTTCCAATCGAACGGCTTGCCATCCAGTCCCTTGCCTTCGACGACCAATGGCTTACCGACGAGGTCGGTGCGCTTGCGGCCGGTGGCGATCAAAGTGGCGGCCTTTTTCGCGATGTCCGGATCGGCGTGGTCTTTGAATCCGGCTTCCAGTTTCGCATAGATTTGGCTGGTCAGCTCATAGCGCCGGGTGTACTCGAACTGTTGCGCAAGAAACGTCAGCTTTTGGAGCACGCCTTCGCCGGGTTTGCCAGCCACCAGTTTGTCGACGGTGGCGAGCAGTTTTTCCACCGCCATCGGTTCGTCTTTGGCGACCGCGTCCGCTCGTTCATCGATGCCGCTTTCGAGCAGGATGCGCAGTTCGCCGAGTCGTTCGAGCGAGGCGAGGATCCGTTTGTCTTTGGAATCCTTGAAGGCCGTGTCGACGGTCGCCATGGCGGCGAGGCACAGTTCGGCTCCGGCCGCCTGTTGCAAGGCGACAGCCGCGCTGGCCACCGCGTTGAACAGTTCGACATCGCGGGCGGGACCTTCCAACGCGGCGTTGATCGCGTCGACCACAGCTTGCGGTTCGCTCGCCGCGCCCGACAGCAACTGGGCCATCGACATTTCCAGATTCGTGATATTGCCGACCTGCTTCAACGCGGGCGACTTCGATTTAATCAGCTCGACGCAGAACTTTCGCAGCGCCCCTTCGACCATCGGCATGCCGATTTGCGTCATTTGCAACAACGCGAGTTTCTTGCCGCGAGCCGCCTCGACATGTTGTTCCTCGTTCGCTTCGGCGGCGAGAATCTTATCGGCCAGGGCGACTCGGGTTTCGAGCCAGCTAGTGATGTTCGCCAACAGATCGCGATTGTTACGCGCGGATGGCTCGGTGTTTTCCAGCTTCTTCAATCGCACGAGCAATTCGGCGGCGGGCGCATCGGCCAACGCGGCGGCGGGACTGGTGTTGGAACCGCTCGAGCCAGCCCCGGGCAGACCCTCATCGCCAGTGGCGGGAGGCTGCGTAGGCGGCCGCTTCGCCATATTGCCCGGACCGCGTCCGGCGACGCCGTCCGCATTGCCCGCAGCAGCGGTACCCGCGCCAGGACCACCCACACCAGCGCCACCAACGCCAGCGCCACCAACGCCGGAACCTGAATCCGCAAGGTCGGAACCGGCGGCGTTCGCCGCGCTCGGACCGTTCGAACTGGAGTCATTGGTTTTGGAGCCGTCGGCGTTCGAACCCGCGGTCGTGGCTCCGCCCGCGGTCGCGTCGCCGTCTTCGCCCACTTGATATTGGCTTTGCTGAGCCGTCATTGGCTGGTCGCCGCCACACCCGGCGGCCGCCAGCAATCCGCAGCTCACCAGGGCGGAGAAAATCCACGACCTGGGAGTGCCCAAGTTGGGAACGCCCGTGTTGGGAGTGCCCGTGTTGGGAGTGCCCGTCTTGAAGAAGCTGGGGCTGGAGTTGCCTGAGCTTGATAAATGGGCGAATGGGGCGTGAGTTGTTGGGGAACGGCCGGCGGAGCGGGCCGAGTCGGTCGGACCGGCTTGACCCGCAGGGAAAACGCGAGCGGCGATTTGCAACATAAAACTTCCGACCTTTCACGGACATCCACGTCCAGGAACGCTCCGCGCCACCGCGGAAACCTGACGCCTACAACCATGTTGCGGATTGTACGGGAGGCGACAGCCGCCCGCAGCGCTGATTTTGTTTTCCCGCGTTCTCGCGTTGGCCCGTACGCCTCGCCCCTTCCGCCTCGGTCACTCCCCTGGCGGATTTGGTTCGCGTTTTCCAGCCGCCGCGAGCAGCGTTTCCAAGTGCGTGGCGACGCATTGCGGCAGAATGTCGAGGTTGTAGCCGCCTTCGAGCAAGCTCACGAGGCGTCCGTTGGCGTGTTCGGCGGCGATGTCGATCGCGATTTGCGTGAGCGTCGCGAAGTCCTCGACCTCCAGGTGCAGGGAACCGACGGGGTCGGCGTGATGCGCGTCGAAGCCGGCGCTGACGAGCACCAGTTCCGGCTTGACCTTCTCCGCGAACGAGGTCAGCGACTCGCGGAATTGGCGGACGAACGTCCCCCGGCCGCATCCGTAGGCCAGCGGCACGTTTTTGACGAAGCCGAGGCCTTTGCCGCTACCCGTTTCGCTGGCGTCCCCCGTGTGTGGATAGAACGGCGAGCGATGGATCGAGTAGAACGCGACCTCGCCGTCCTCGTAGAAGGCGTCTTGGGTGCCGTTGCCGTGATGCACGTCCCAATCGACGACGAGCACGCGCTTCAGTCCCGCGTCATCAACCGCCGAGCGGGCGGCCACGGCGACATGGTTGAAAAAACAAAAGCCCATGGCGCGATCCCGTAGGGCATGATGTCCCGGGGGACGATGGACGCATAACGCCTGTCGGTCTTCGCCCGCGATCACGCGCCGCACCGCGTCGCAGGCGGCGCCGGAGGCCAGCCGCGCCGCGTCGTATGATTTCGCCGAGGCGACCGTGTCGGGGTCGAGCTGGCCACCGCCCTGTTCGCATCGTTCCCGCACAGTCCGGACGTAATCGGGGCAATGGATACGCTTAAGCTGGTCGTCGGTCGCCGTCTTCCAGGCGGGTCGGACACAGCGTTCCACTAGCCCTTTATCCGTCAAATGCCGAACAACCCGCTCGGTCCGCTCCGGACGCTCGGGGTGCCTCCCAGTCAAATGCTGTTCAAACAACGGAGCGTGATAAAGCAGTGGCATGGCGGGGATAGCCCAGATTGGTGACGGGGGGATCGCCGACTGTGGCCGATAAAGTTGACAGTGCCGAGTCGCGACAGGTACAGTTGGTTAGGTCTCGAACCAGAAATCTACTCGCCGTTCCAGCTCTCATCGCCGGGGCGTTTTTATGACACAGAAACGATTCTATCGGACGGTTCCGCGCGCTGCTCGCCTGGCCGCAGTCTACGCCACGATGGCGGCGGGTTGCGCAGTCGCGCAGTTCGCCTCCCAGAGCGCAACCCAGTTCATGGAACGGTTTGCGGATCGGTTTCCAGCCGTATCGAGATTGGAAGGGTTCGTGGCTCCCGGCCTGCGGGAGGCTCCGCGGATGCTGGCGGAGCTGACCGCGATGGCGCCCTGGGGCGCTCGGCCGGCATTCGCCCAGGCGGCCGCCGAAGCCGAAGCGGAGGTGGACCCGAACGCTCCCAAGTACGAAGAACTGACGATTCCGGCGTCGTATGACGAACGCGGGAAGACGCCCAAGGAACTGCAGGATACTCGCAAGAAGCTGAACGATCTCCAACGCCAAGTCGCCGCGATCATCAGCGGAACGACGCCGGTCACGGAGAATCAAAAGTTGTTCGACGGCTTTTTTCAACGGATTCTCTTTCCTCAATTCACGCTGATCTCCAACATCGACAATCCCGACAACTACAACGGCTTGTATCAAAAGCGGTACGTGTTTTTCCGCGACTACATGCGGAAAGCGACCGGCGAGACTCGGGCGTACCTGCTGCGGATCACGCTGGCCAAGATGAAGGAAATCGCGTACGGCAATTTCCACCCGGCGGCCCGCGTCAACGCGCTGCTGATCATCTCCGAGTTGAACGCCGAGGAAGTGGGGCAAGGAGTGCCGCCCATTCCGCCCAAGCCGTACCTCGAGGCGTTTCCCGTCATGGCCGACGTGTTGACGGACGCCCAACAATCCGACGCCGTCAAGGTGGCGGCGATGCTTGGGATCATTCGCCATTTGCAGTGGGACTATCGGCAACGGTCGCCGCAAAACGAATCCACGAAAAAGCTCGAACAGGCGGATCGCGATCGCGTCAACAACTTCGCGTTGGCGATGTTGAACCAGAAGCAGCCTCCCGCCGGCCGCACCGTGGACGGACACGCGTGGATGCAACGGCGAGCCATTGACATTCTGACGGCGCTCGGCACGATCGGGACCAACGTGAACGCCACTCAGGCGATCGACGCGATGGTGGCCGACGGGACGGCGTTGATGTCGCTGCGTTGCAGCGCCGCGGAAGCTCTGGGGCAACTGAAACTGCCACCGGAAACGCGTCTCGAACCGATCGTGACCGCGAAGAACCTGGGAGACTTAGCGGTCCAAATCTGCAAACGCGAAGCGAAGCGGTATGACGACCAAAAGGCGTTTTTGGACGAGAAGCGAAAGTCGAGCGGCGGGGTGGCGGGTGGCGGAATGCCTGGCGGCATGATGCCCGGCATGATGCCCGGCGGCATGATGCCTGGCATGATGCCAGGAGGCGGCGCCGCTCCAGGCGGCGACGAAGGTTTGGAAGGCGCTGGCGGACCCGGGATGCCAGGAATGCCTGGGATGCCGGGAATGGGTGGAATGCCGGGGATGCCGGGAATGCCGGGAATGGGCGCAGCGGGCGGCAAGGCCCCGGCCGCGCCGCTCGACCCGCGGTTGGTCGTGATGCAACGCCGACTGCGCTACCAAATGCAAGCGGTAAAGGCTGGGTTGGCTGGCATCGGTGATCGAACCTCGGGAATTTCCGGCATCGCCCGCGACGACAAGCAAAAACAGGCCATCAAGCTGCTGTCGGATGCAGTCGTGAAACTCCGCGATCTGTCGGAAGACACAAAGCTGAAGACTGTGGAGAAGTTCGTCGCCGAGTTGAAGACGCACACCACTTCCCTGGAAAAAATCGTGAAGCAGGTCGCTGCCGCCAATCCGGCCGCCGCCGTCAACGCGGACGATCCGGCGGACGAAGCGGCCGACGCGCCGGCGATGCCGAAAGCTGGCGGAGCTAAGAAGGCGGCCGCGCCAAGAGGCGCAGCTGCGCCGGGTGCCGCCGCGCCGGGCGCAGCGGCCCCGGCCGCTCCAGGTGCCGCCGCACCTCCCGCAGCCGCACCACCAGCCGCCGCACCACCAGCCGCACCGGCCGGCAAAGGCTAATTAATGTTCCCTGCGGGGATGGCGTTTCATGGACATCGCTTGCCGATGCGCCGGCTGCGGCGCGGCTTTCAAACTCGACTCGCGGCACCTCGGCCGTAAGGCCCGCTGTCCTCAGTGCGGCCATGTCTCGGTGGCGACGGCCGTTCCCGATCCGGCCGGTAGCGGCGACGCCGGAACCGCTGCGTCCCCACGCCAGCGTTTCACGCATCCGTCGATGTCCGACGACCAAATCACCGCCGCCGATATCTCGCCTGAGGAAGTGGCTCCGGCGGGAAAGGTCGTGGTGACAAAGGCCGCCGCCGCCGCTCCCCGCGTTCCTACCCCGAAACCGCTGGCCAGTCCGGCGGTTCCCGGTCCGACCGTTAGCAGTCCGGTAGTTAACCCTCCGACAGGTGCCAGTGCAGGGATTGCCAGTTCAGGGAGCGCCAGCGCAGGGGCCGCAAGTGCCGCTGCCACCAGTCCCCAGGGTGCGTCACCGAGCGTTGTGCGGCAGCCGGAACGGGCAGCGTCGGGCCGTTCGGCGCGCCGTGGTCGAGGCATTTCGCGTCTGACCTGGGTGATTGGCGGTGGCGTAGCGGGTTTGCTGCTGGCAATCGGCAGCGTGGTCGCCGTCGTCTTATCGTTGTCGTCTGGTGGCGGCCAGCCCGTCATGAATGCGGCACGGTCACAAGCTCAATTAGTGCTTGAACTGCCTAACGACGGCCGTCGCAATATCAAGCTAATCGTGGATTCGCAACCGCGTACCATTCCAGCGTCGGGGCCGGTCGAGTTGCCGTTGAACGCCGGGATGCACACGCTGACCATCCAGCGTCGCGGGTATCAGCAGATCGACCATTCGTTCACGTTGCGGCGCGGGGAGCGACTGCCGTTCAGTCCCGCCTGGGAAACGTCGCTGGCCCCGCCGATCGCATCGGCCGGTGGTGAGTCGTCGGGCGACGGCTTAGCAGGTGGCGGCTTGGCGGGCGGCGGCCTGCCTGGTGTTCCCAATTCGACAGGTGGATTCGCGGGTGCCGGTGGAACGGCGGGCGGCGGCGGGCCTACTTCTGGCGGAACAACGGCGGGCGCGCCAGGCGCGGTGGCGGGTCCGAGTGGTTTTCCGAATTGGCCACAGAACTTCGAGGTCGCTCAAAAGCAGGCGTTGGCGAGCAAACGCGATATCTTCCTTGTCTTCGCTGGTTCCGATTGGTCCCAGCAAACGCAGGCGATGGCGTCGGCGATCTTTTCGCAACCTCGATTCCGGTCTTTTGTCGAGCAGCGGTTTGTGCCCCTCGTTGTCGATTTGCCACGCACCGAGACAGGCCTGAATCAGCTGGAGAACATCAACCAGAATCGTTCGCTCAGTCGCCAATTCGGTGTTCGCTCGGTGCCCGTCGTGCTGCTGCTGGACGCTGGCGGCACGCCGTACGCCGCCGATGGTTTCTTCGGCGATCCGCTCGATAAGTACATCCAGCATATCACGCTGTTGCAGAACAAACGCGCCCAACGCGATGTGCGTTTAGAAGCAGTGGATAAGGCGCGAGATAAAGGTGCGCAAGCCTATCTCAGCGCGATGGAGCAGGCGGTGAAGTGGATTGAGCAGGAGCGGCTGACGCCGCACTACGGCACGATCTTCGCCCGCTGGTTAAATCTGGCCCGCCAGTTGGATCCGCAAAACGAACTAGGCAAACAAGAGGTGTTCTTCGAAGCCGATTGGATCGCTCGGCTGAACGCGGCGATGGTCGATGGCGAACGGATCAAAGTGGCGGCGGTGCTCAGCGATTTGCTGAACTGGAGCAAGTCGCGGAAGTTCGTCGACCCGGATCGAGCGGTTCGCGTGCATCTTTCTTCGGCGATGCTGCTGTTGCAAGCGATGGATGATGAGGATGCGGCGGTCCGCCATGTCGATTTGGCGCGGCAGTACGCACCGGTCGACGAGAAGCTGAAGGACGATCTGTCGAATGTTGAAAAATGGGCGCGGCAGCGGGAACAATTGTCGAGCGGCACCGGGTTTGTCATCGCCGCCGAGGGCTACCTGTTGACCAACCACCATGTGGTTGCGGGACCCGGACGCACTGTGGTTCGCATTCCCGCCCCTTCCAGCGATTCGCCCGCCGCCAACGCGCCTGCCGCCAACGCGCCTGCCGTCAACGCGCCTGCCACGAACCCGGCTGTCGGCAATGCGAACGCCATGCGGAACGTGCCAGCCGAGGTGGTGGCGTTCGACCTCAAGCTGGATATCGCGCTGCTGAAGGTCGATCCGGCCGCTTTCCCGGTTTTCACGCCCTTGCCGCTCGGCGGTGAACGGGTCCGCCGCGGGGCCGATGTCGCCGTGTTCGGCTTTCCGCTTGGCGATGAACTGGGCAAAGACGTGCGAATCACGACGGGCGTTGTCCATTCGCCGTCCGACCAATCCGATGACAAACGCCACGTGCTGGACTGCCGCATCAATCCGGGCAATAGCGGCGGCCCGGTGCTCAACCGACTGGGCCACGTGATCGGCATGGTGACAGCGAAAACCGTCGGCGGCCTGGGGGTCGACAGCTACGGAGTGGCGATACCGTCATCGGAACTCCAGACTTTCTTGCAAGCCCATCTGCCCCCGAACGCCGTTCGCCCTATGGCATCGTCCACGGCGGATGGAACCAGCGGACAACGCCGCGACTGGGAAGTGATCGACGCCGCCGTCTCGCCCGGCGTGTTGATGGTCCTCAAGCTGAAAGAACCGTAGCTGAGGGCTAGTCCAGACGGGGCTAGTACGAACGGGCTAGTCCAGACGGGTTAGCGTCTCGTCAACGCCTGATCCCGGGGATCAACGGACTTCCCCGTCCGTCGCAAGCTCTTCGGCAATAGCCAGGGAAGTCCACGACGCGAATCAGGCTACGCGGCGGAGCACCAAACTGGTATTGGAACCGCCGAAGCCGAATGAATTGGAGACGGCGATATTGACGCGTCGCGGGCGGGCCTCTTTCCGCACGTGATCCAGGTGCGCGCATTCGGGGTCGACTTCGTCCAGATTGATCGTGGGCGGCAAAGCTCCGCGTTCAATCGCGCCGAGGCATAGTAGGGCTTCGATCGCGGACGCGGCGCTCAGCATGTGGCCGGTCATGCTTTTGGTGCTGCTGAGCGGCACGTGGGGCAGGTGCTCGCCGAAGACGCGTTCGAGCGCTTTGGTCTCATGGATATCGCCGAGCGGCGTGCTGGTGGCGTGGGCGTTGATATAGTCGACATCGGCGGGGGCCACTCGAGCGTCCCGGAGCGCCCGGTCGATCGCGCGGGCCGACGGTTCGGGATCGTCACTGGGCATCACCGAGTGGAACGCGTCGCTCGAACCGCCGAATCCCGCCACCTCGCACCGCCCTTGGATGCCGCGTCGCCGCGCGTGCGAGGCGGTTTCCAGCACCATCATCGCGCCGCCTTCGCCCATGATGAATCCATCCCGGCCTCGATCAAACGGACGCGACGCCCGACATGGCTCGTCATTGCGCCGTGACAACGCGCCAAGATTGCCGAATCCGGCGAGCCCCATCGGCGTCACTGAGTATTCGCAGCCGCCCGCGAGACACACATCGACGAGACCTTGCCGCAGCCATTGTCGAGCGACGCCCAACGAGTAGTTTCCACTGGCGCAGGCGGCCGCCACCGTGGTGGATGGTCCGGAAATATCAAGCCAGCCGAGAGCGCGGCGAGCGAGTCCCATTTCGTCGTCCTGCGCCGAGCGGATGCTCGGGACCTGCTCGAAATGATCTTGCGTCCAACGCACGATCCATTCGCCGCCCACTCCTAGAACCAAGCCGACTCGACGCGATTGCCGGTCGTCCCACAAACCGGCGTCCCGCATCGCCGCGACGCAGCACCAAATCAGAATTTGTTCCCACGGCTGATGAGCCGCGAAAGCCGACTCGCTCCAACCCTCCGGCCGCGGCACTTGGTCCAGGTACGAGGCGATTTGGCATGGGTGATTCGGAACCGCGAACCGCTCAATGAAGCGTACGCCCGACCTACCCTCCAACGCGTTGTCGATCAGCTTGTCGGGAGAACATCCCATCGTGCTGACACAGCCGGCGCCGGTGATCCAGACAGGTTCTTGAGCATCCATGCGCGGGGCCTTGGGGGAACTGGACGTTGGTTCGGGAAAATTCAGCTAATCAGACGTTGTGAATCGTGTTTCAGGCCACTCGCGGCAATGCGGCGAAGCGGGCCCGCCGCCGACGCAGTTCAACCCACACGCCAGCCGCTAGCGACCGCTTCCAGACGCTGCCTGGCGCGGTGGAGGCGTCGAGAAAATCTTGCACGTCCGAGACGTTGGCGTCGACCTCGTGACGGTGGAGCGTCGGACGGAAACGCACCGCTAGTTCGAATTCGGCGTCTTCCGCGTCCTTTTTGGTCCGCGAACCGTCATCCGGTTGCGGGCCGGCTGGCACTGGAGGAAGCAACGCCAACACCGCCGCATGGCAGCGGGCCTCGGCGTTTTCCGCATCGCTTGCCTGCGGCAGCGGCTCAGGGGACCACTGGGAAATGGCAAGCCAAAAGCCGGGCGCCATGCCACCGGCCGCCAGGCTGGAGGCGTTGACAAATCCGTCCAACAGCGAACCCTGGGATCCACCGGCCCCAAAGCATGGCCCACGGCATTGGAAAATCACGCTTAAAGTGCCAGCGACCGCGTGCTGCGACACCGTGGGAATGTGTCGCGGCGATGCCCCGCGAACTTCCAACGCGCGATAGCGTTCAATCGCCGACCACATGCGGAGCCTGCCGAGGAATTGCGGGGCCGCGACAATGCCCCACTCCTCGAATGAACGGCCGGACCAGCCCGCCGAATCGATGGCGCGGAACATCGCTTCCGCCGCAACCATCGTTTGCTCGTCGCCCAGCTTGCATGTTTGCGCGAACGCCGCCGACTGCCGCTTTTGGCAGTTCGCCTTTCGCCAATCGTCGAAGCCGGCGAACGGCACGGTCGCGTGCCCCCACGCGGCCACAGGGCAGCACAGATCCAGCGTCATAGGAACCCGTCCTTGGGTATGCTTCCTTGAAGGCGCCACGAGGCCACGCCCGATGTCGGCGGGCCTTACGGCCCCGTCCCGCTAGGCGGCCTTCCTCACATTCGCGGCGATTTTGCCCGAGATCACGTTCAACACGTCGCCGACGGTCGCGATGTTCGCCACTTCCGTGGCGTTGATCACGATGCCGTAGCGGCTTTGGATTTCGATGGTCATCGATAGCAAATCGACCGAATCTAGTTTCAATTCATCGACCAACGACGCGGACTCGTTGAGTTCAGGGAATTCTTCCCCGACACTCTCCTCCAGAATCTCGCTCAACTCTCGTTTCAGTTGTTCGCGGTTCATTTCGCCCTCCGTGGCGTGAGTGGATGGAAAAATTGGGAAAGGTTCGTAGTTCGCGGGCTATCCCGCAGTTAGCGATGAGTGGGCAGGTCGCGCGGTTGGGGTCGCGATCGAACGCCCAGACGCAGCCCGTTCCGCCAATTCGGTGGCGGCGAGCAGTTCGGTCTCGGCCTGTTGGCGAAACGATTCGATCGAATCATCCTGCAACTGGGCCGGAACTTGGATCGGCGTGCCGGCATGAAAGTGGATTGTCGAAAACGGCCGCGGCACTGCGAACCGGTCCCAGCTGTTTGCCCGCCAAGCGGACTGGAAGCCGATGCCGACGGGCAAGATGGGCAATCCGACAAGCCCCGCCAATTGAATAACGCCCTCTGGCATACGACGTCGCGGGCCTCGGGGACCATCCGGCGTGATGACGATGTGCGATTGTTCGCTCAGCCGGCACATTTGCAGCAGGGCCCGAGCACCACCTTTACGCGATGACCCGCGGATGACAGCCACCCCTAGGCGTTCGCACGCCTGGGCGATCAGTTCACCGTCGGCATGTTGGCTGATCAGCACGTGCCCCGGGTGTTTTCGGAAGAGAAAGGCGGCCAAAAGCGCTTCGTGCCACAACACATACACGTAGCGTTGGCGGGCTGGATCAGCCGGATGTGGCCCGGCTGGTCCATGTTCAACTTGACCACGCAGCGTGGCGACCCACGGGCGGAGGATGGCCGCAGTCAGCCAACTCGCCAAGCGTATCGTGCGTGGGTGTCGCAGCTTCATAGGTCTCTTCGTCTTCCATAACACCGCGAATACCGAGGAACATCCGGTCCTTGGTGAGGTCCGGGGATTCCGAGGTAGCGAGCCATCGAACGCTTCCGTGCGTTGCGTAAAGCCCGCAGTCCACCGGCAACCGGGGGCGCGGACGGGCAGTGTGCCAGAAAGAGGGCCTTCGAGGCAAGGGCAATTCGCGCATGAGCAACACGAAAACGGCAAGGGAAAAACCGAATTCCTTGCCCAAGTTTTAGCTTTCACCAAGCAGTTGGTGACGATCGGCACCATCGCGACGCGGCGACGGACGAGACGTCCGTCATACGAGCGAAGCCCTTTTACACCCCGGACAAGACCGCCAGCCCCTCAGGGACCGCCGGCCCCTTAGGCACGCGGGCCAGCGATGCGGTCTTTGCCTACCCAGGCTCGCAACGCTTCGGGGATGACGATGGAACCGTCGGCTTGCTGATAGTTTTCCAGGATCGCAATGATCGCGCGTGTGATCGCGACAGCGGTGCCGTTGAGCGTGTGGGCGAATCGAGTGCCCTTCTCGCCCTTGACGCGGTAGCGGATATCGAGCCGTCGGGCCTGATAGTCGGTGCAGTTCGAAGTGCTTGTGACTTCGCCCCATTCGCCGCCCGTTCCACGGCCCGGCATCCAGGCTTCCAGATCGTACTTGCGATAAGCGGGACCGCCGAGATCGCCCGTGCAGGTATCGATCACTCGGTACGGAATGCCCAAGCCATCGAAAATGCGGCACTCGAGATCCATCAAATAGTCGTGGACCGCGTCGCTCTGTTCGGGCAACGTGTACGCGAACATTTCGACCTTCGTGAATTGATGAACGCGATAGATGCCGCGAGTAGCCCGGCCGTGAGCGCCCGCTTCGGTGCGGAAGCAGTGGCTGATACCGCAGACCTTCATGGGGAATTGATCGGCGTCCAGCGTCTGGCCGCTGTAGAGTCCGCCGAGGGTGATTTCAGCGGTTCCCACCAAACTGAGATCGGAGTTCTCGATGCTGTAGACCTGGGTTTCCGGACCACGGGGCAGAAAACCGATCCCTTCCAGAATGTGGTTCTGAGCCAAGTCGGGCGTGGTGGTGAGCGTGAAGCCTTCCGATTCCAAGACGCTCAGCACATACCGTTGCAACGCCAATTCCAGCAACACGGCCTCGTTGCGAAGAAAATAAAAGCCATGCCCCGTGGTGCGTGCCCCGCCATCCAGATCGATCAAGCCCAGGGCTTCGCCGAGCGCCACGTGGTCCTTCGGGGCGAAGTCGAAGACGCGAATCGGCGTCTTGCCACGACGCACTTCGATGTTGGCATGATCGCCACCGCCCACCGGCGCGTTCGGATGCGTCATGTTGGGAATCGCCGCTTGCAACGCATGGCACTCGCGTTCCAACCGGTCATGCTCGGTCTGCGCCGCGTCCTTTTCGTCGCGCAATCGCCGGCCTTCCTCTTTCCGCGCTTCGCGCTCCGCCGCGTCTTTCGTCTGGCCAATCGATTTGGCCACTTCGTTCGCTTTCCGATTCAATTCCTCAACTTGCGTTAGCTTTTCGCGGCGTTGGCGTTCCAACGAGACCAACTTCCCGATGTCCACGGCCACGCCACGGTTATGGCAGTTCTGTTGGACAAGGTCCGCATGGTCGATGAGGTACTTGCGGTCGAGCATAGGAGGGGCAAGGCGTTAGGGAAGGGAAATAGGAAGTCAAGTTGAGTGGCGCGGAGTGGCGCGGACTCGCCAGAACGGCCACAAGTCTAGCATGTTCTCCCGACCGCGGGCGTAGTCGCTCGCCAGTTCCCCCCCGACCACTCGCCCTCCCAAGCCTGACTATGAGCCTGCCTGCGCCGCGCGCGGATTGGTGAAGACGGCGATGCTGGCCGTGAAACCATGCATAAAGTTGGCGTCGCCGACGGGGCCCAGTTCTCCGGCGGCGAAGAAGCCAGCGGCGGGGATCGGCCCGAGCGCGTGGGCGACACATTGAGCATCGTGATCAGGTTGGGGGAATAGATGCGTGCCGCGGCCATTGCAGGTGAAGAGCAAGGCTCCGGCCGGCTCGACGCCCGAGTCGTTCGCCAGCGCGCGAAGCATTTGCTTCAGGTCGTCGTCGGCCGTTTCGTGGTCGCGGAGGTGGAACTGAACTGTTTGTCCCGGCCGGAAAAAGTCGCCAGCCACGATCGAGCCGTTCCGAGGGTCGATTCCCAGCACGTTGCGGACCAGGAAATCGCCCGCCTCGAACGACTCGCGGTACTCGCTCACCACTCGCCCGACATGCAATCCCCGTTGGAATAGCTGCTTCTCGCGGTTCGGCAGTTCGTCGAAGACTTTCTTGAGCTGCGACAATGCCGGCATTCCACCGAGCTCCAATAACACGTTGCGTTCCGTCTTTGTGACGATGAACGGCTTGCCGATCGGCCGACATCCCTGCGAGACCACGGAGCGCAGGCCCGTGACTCCGCGGAGCAGCACGGCCACCGCGCCTTCGGAAAACACTCGTTCGCCCAACACCAATCGCGTTTCTCCCGGCGTGTTGCCACCGCTTGCCATGCCGCCGATCAGCGGCACGCCAGGGCGGTCCTCGTTCAGGCGCTCCGCGAGCACGTCGGCGGGAAAGCTGAACGGGTCGCCCAACAGCATCAACGCCGATCCGGTCGGCCATTCCCCCAAAGCGTCGTCAGGCCAGCCTTCGATTGCGCCGCCTTCCGCCGTCCGCGTGAACAGCAGCGGGAAAGTGGACAGCGACGCTTCCGGCAGGATGGCCGCCCACACAGTCAGAGCGCATTCCGCCTCGATTTCCCGTCCGCCGCCCACAATCGACTCAGCCGTGCATCCCAGCACCTGAGCGGTGCCCAACTGGCTGATAAGCGAGGCGGCGATTTCGCCGAGCCGCTCAGCGTGATGGGGCGAAGCGAAAAGAAACACCAAGGACGCGGGGCCGCCCAGTGCTTGGCGAATCGCTTCGCCGCACTCCAAGACCGCCTCGGCTGGATCGGCCGCCGTCGAAAGATGCGCTGCGCAGCGGATCACGCCAGGTCGGTTCGCATTCATGAAACACTCCGAGGCGCGTGCCCGCCAAGTGGCAACGCGATAGGTCAGTCGGGATTCATTATTCAGGACATGACGGCTAAGTCGATCGCGCGGCCCGCAGGGCCTGCGCCGCGCGACACGGCTATGCGGATGGACCGGACAGCGACGATCGCAACAGGATGGGGACGGCGGTTCGAGCATCATATCCGGGCGCGTTCGATTCGCGGAGCACGACCGCGCGGCGCGGCTTCTTCGCGACGATCAGATCTTCCGAACTAACTCGCGAAACCGTCCCCCCTTTGGCAAAAAAACGCCGCTGAGCGGCGGATGCAACACGCCACAAAAGCTTGGCGTGGACGATGGAAACACCTGGCATCTGTCGGGAGACAAGCGCACGGATCATGGACTTTCCGTGCGCAACGAAGGCATCGGCTGCGTCAATCGCAACGCCTTTGCCGACGTGTTGATTGGGAAAGGAGACCCCGAAGTTGGACGACAGTCGCAAAGCCCTTCGCATTGGCGCGATTCACACCAGTCACGTTTGCGGTGAATCGCGTGTCGAGGCGGTTGTGGACGGAGTTCCGTTGTGGTTTGCTTCGCCAGACGCCGACTTCCGCGTCGCTAGCGAAGGCTTTCTCTGTGCCATGTTGCTGCCCGCGATGGCCGCTGGCCGAAGGCTGTCCGCCAGCGACGCCGTCTGCCCTCTATGGCTGGAGAATATCGGCCGCGCTATCCACGTCTGCCAAAAAATGTGGCCACTCAACCCGATCGAGATCGACGCGCCACGGCAGGCCACGACCCCACCCGCTCGATCTGTAGAGCTGGTGCCATCCACCGGCGCCTCTTCGCGTTCCACATCGCGGACAGCCTTGGCTTTCAGTGGCGGCGTTGATTCCTTGTACAGCCTTTTGCGCTACCCACATCCCATCGAGTCGCTGGTTTATATCGAGGACTACGACATGCCGCGCAACGGCCGGTCGTGGCCGGGACGTTTCGACGGTTGGCTACGCGCCATCGGCCGCGATACGGGGAAACGAACGATCCTGGTCCGTACAAATCTGAAACGCCATCCAGCATTTCCCAACACCTTGTGGTACGCCGCCCACGGCGCCTGTATTGCGGCTGTCGGCCATCTTCTCGCCGACCATTTCGATACGCTCTTGCTCTCGTCCAGCATTACCCGTGATGCGACGGAAGCCTGTGGGACCCATTGGTCGCTCGATCCCCTATGGTCGTCGGCAAGCCTGCAAGTGGAAAGCTTCGGCGAGCCGTACCGTCCTCAGAAACTTCGCGATATCGCCGGCCATCCGCTCGCGCAGCGCTATCTTCGCTGCTGCTGGGAAGGCCTCAACGACCGAATGAACTGCGGCGAATGCGAGAAGTGCTTGCGAACCGAGCTGGCACTCGCCGGCGCCAACCAACTGTCGGCGTTCGACGTCTTTAACCATCCCATGCCGCTAGCGGACCGGGTCGCGGGGCTACGTTGTATACGCTCAGTGGAACTGTTCCCCGCCTACCAACAGATGCTCGATGGCGGCCTGCCGACGGCGGTTCACACGGCCGTAGTGAAGCTCCTCGAACGATCGCGAAGACTTGCCCGTTGGCGGCGATTCCGCAAACAGGTTTCCCAGCGATGGCGGGATCTTACGCGATCACTTCCGTCACTGGGCGGCCGGCGATCGCGAGTGGCCGGTTGAGCCGGTCGCGGACCTCGGTCAGCGGGTCGATACCGATCAGCTGGTAGATCGTTGCGGCTAAATCCTCAGGCCGCACCGGGTGCTCGTCGGGATACATACCGTTAGCGTCCGACGCGCCGTAGACGAAGCCACGTTTCACACCGCCTCCCGCCAGCAAAACCGTGTAGCAATCCGGCCAGTGGTCGCGGCTCGCGTTGGCATTGATCTTGGGCGTGCGTCCGAATTCACCCATCCAGACCACAAGCGTCTCGTCGAGCAAGCCACGTTGTTCCAGGTCGTCAAGCAGCGTGGGGAGCGTGCGATCGGTGAGCGGATGATGGTACTTTTCGACAATCGGGAACATCCGCGTATTGTCGAATCCATGGGTATCCCAGCCACCGGACTCGGTGCTGCGGCCACCGATACTGTCGGCGAAATACACGGTGACGAATTTCACACCAGCTTCGACCAGCCGCCGAGCCAACAGACAACCCTGGCCGTAAGTGGTCCGGCCGTAGCGGTCCCGCGTCTCCGCTGGCTCGGACGCCAGATCAAACGCCCGACGAACTTCGTCCGTCGTCAACATGCCGAGCGCACGGCCGTAGTAGTCATCGAACCCGCGCGCCTCGGCCGATTGCTCAAGCAACCGCGTCTGTCCGTCCACCCAGCGTTGCATTTCCCGCCGCCGCCGTAGACGCTCGACCGACAGGCCGGCGGGCAACGACAGTTCGGGCAGCTGGAAATTCGACGCGTTGGGGTCTTCGCGGAAGAGGAACGGATCGTGGCGTTTTCCCAGAAAACTGGCATGTTGTCCCGGTGTTGTCGAACCATCGGCGATCACATGGGGATAGGCGACGAACGTCGGGAGGCCGTTTGTGTTCGGGGCCAGTTTGTCGACCATGCTCCCGTATGCGGGCCACAGGTCGAGCGAATCGCGGAGACGCTGGTCGTCGGTGGGCGGCGCATGGCCGGACAACGCGTAGTAGCCCGCCGAGTTATGGTTCTTCATCTTGTGAGTGACGCTGCGAATCTGCGTCACCAAGTGCATCCGCTTGGCCATCTCGGGAAGCTGTTCGCTGACGGTCATTCCCGGAACGCTGGCACTGATCGGTTTAAGAGGTCCGCGGATTCCATCCGGGGCCTTGGGCTTCATGTCGAACGTGTCGAGATGGCTCGGCCCGCCCCATTGGAAAAGAAAAATGACCGACTTGGCCTTCGCCCGTCCACTCGCCGTTCGCGACCGCTCGGCGCCTGTCGCCACCGCGCTTGGACGGAATCCGGACGGACCCGCAAGGGCGGCGGTTAGCCCCAACATGCCTTGAAAGCCAGCGCGGAGTAAAACTCGTCGAGACTGCGGCTGGACGATCGCGGGCGTGGCCGTCGAAGGGGCGTTCAAGCGAGCGGCGGGTGTCGAGGAAATCGCGCGAGTATCAAGAGGGAACATAGGCGGGGGACCGTTTCGCGAGTGATGAAAGGTGACGGGTGGGCCGTTTCCCGGTTCTTCACAGATCGACAGTTTCGCCGTGTCGGGGGAGGCGAGCGGCGATTTTGAAGCGTTTTTGGAGCACCTGGGCCAGAGCGGCGCGCGGCCCGTCTTCGCCATGAGTGAGAAAAACTCGCGGTTTGGCGGCGGCGAGCGGTTCGAACCATTGCACCAGTTCGGACTGGCCCGCATGGCCACTGAAGCCGTTCAGCGTGTGGATCTTGGCTTTGACCGACAAACGGCGTTGGTGGATCGAGACCAGCTTTTGGCCGTTGACAAGCCGTCGGCCAAGCGTGCCATCGCCTTGGTAGCCAACGATTAAAACATGAGTGTTTGGTTTTGAGAGATTGTGCCGCAAATGGTGGAGGATGCGGCCAGCGTTGCACATGCCGGCGCCCGCAAGAATCAGACACGGGCCGGGGACGTCGTTGAGCCGCATCGATTCGGCGGCGGTCGCGGTGGGCTGGAATAGTCCCTTGGTGCTGCGGCCCAGTCCGCGGCTTTGCCAAGCCTTCATTTCGTCGTCGAACAAGTCGGGATGATTGACGTAGACCTTCGTCGCGTCGATCGCCATTGGGCTATCCAGATACACGGGAAACGGCTTGATCTGCTTCTGCAAAAACATGATGCCGAGGTGATAGAGGATTTGTTGGGAGCGGCCAACGGCGAACGTCGGCACCAGAATCTTGCCCCGCGACGCGACCGCCTCGGTGACGATCCGCGCGAACTCACGCACCGTCTCCTCATACGGACGATGGTCGCGGTCGCCATAAGTTGATTCCAAAAACACGACATCGGCCTTCTCGAATGATTCGAACGGCCGCAGGATCGGCATCGATGTCGGTCCAAGATCGCCCGAGAAAATCACTACCTTGCGGCGACCCGCTTCTTCGACCTGCAACTCGATGCTGCCCGAACCGAACATGTGGCCCGCTTCATGCCAATGAGCCGTCATTCCCGGCGCCACCTCGATCGATTGATTGAATTCAACCGGCCGAGCCAACGACCGAAACGGCTCGACGTCTTCCGGTTCATACAACGCGTCGACTGGCGCTTGGCCGCGTTCCCGCCGCTTGCGGTTCTTGCGTTCAAGATCCTGGACTTGCAAGCGGGCGCTGTCGCGCAGAATGATCTCCGCCAAATCGATGGTGGCGCCCGTGGCGTAAATCGGCTTCCGGAAACCGTGTTTGATCATCAGCGGCACGCGGCCAACGTGGTCGAGATGGGCGTGCGTGAGCAGGATGGCTTCGAGCGAACTGGGTTTAGCGCTGGGCGAGATCCGGTTTTTCGATTCGCTAAGGCTGTTCCCTTGGAACATGCCGACATCGATCAGCACCCGGGCTTGATCGGTTGTCACCACATAACACGACCCGGTCACTTCGCCGCCCGCCGCGCCTAGCACTTTGATTTCCATCGGTCTGTTCCTTAGTTGGCGGTCGCGGCTTGCGCCGTGGGCGAAGATCAACGAAACGCGGCTAGTTGTCACCCAGGCAAATGCCAAGCGATCGGGCGGTCCAGATGTAGGCCCCGTCGCGCGGCACGGTCTTCAATTCCCCGATCGCGTCCCGCAACGGCACGCCTACGATATGGGTGCCCGTGAAAGCCACCATTTGCCCAAACGCCCCGTCCGCGATCAACTCGACCGCCTTGGTTCCAAACATCGTGCAGAGGGTTCGGTCCATGTTCGTTGGACTGCCGCCGCGTTGCAAATGGCCAAGTACCACCGAGCGCGCTTCTTTGCCGGTCGCCTGTTCCAGTTGAGCGGCGAGCGTGGCGCCGATCCCTCCCAGCCGCGTTTCCCGGTTCGCTTGGGTACCGGCAGCGGTGATGAAGTCGCCGTTCTCAGGTCGAGCGCCTTCCGCCGCCACAATCATCGTGTAACGCTTGCCTTGCCCCTGCCGCTCGCGGATTTTGCCGACCACACTTTCCAGTCGATACGGTATCTCGGGAATCAGGATGACATCGGCGCCGCCCGCGATTCCGGCATAAATAGCGATCCAACCGGCATATCGCCCCATGACTTCCACGACCATGATCCGCTGGTGGCTCTCCGCCGTGCTATGCAGTCGGTCGAGCGCTTCGGTGGCGCAGTGGACCGCCGAATCAAAACCGAAGGTCACAACCGTGCCGCCGACATCGTTGTCGATTGTCTTCGGCACGCCCACCACCGGCAGCCCGAACTCGTGAAACTGCTGAGCGATGGTCAACGAACCGTCGCCGCCGACGGCGATGAGCGCGTCCAGTCCCAGTGACTCGAAGCCTCGGCGAGTCTCTTCCAGCAGCTCCTTCGGGAGTTGGCGGACTTCGCCATGGCCCACCTTTGCGGTAAAGCGTCCTCGGTTGGAAGTTCCCAAGATCGTGCCGCCGCGAACAAGCAACCCATCCAGCTCCTGGTACGCTAAAGCGCGCGTTTGCTGCGGCAGCAAAAGACCCTCGTAGCCGCCCAGAATACCGATCGTCTCCCATCCGCGCCGCCATGCCGATTTGGCGACAGCGCGAATCACCGCGTTCAGCCCCGGGCAGTCACCCCCGCCTGTGACGATTCCAACCCGCTTTCCCATCGAATCGGCTCCCTCGATTTCGCGACCGGCGACGCCCGGCCAAGTCGTGATTGACAGCCGGGAAATCGTCTATCGTTATACGATGTCGGCGGTCAGCGGTGGCCGCAAGACACCGTCGGCGGCGACCTAATCGGAGTGCAGCGCCCGCGGGTGCCGCTTTCCCACCGAAGATCGAATTCGCACAGCGTTCGTTCGCGGCAACTTGACGGCGGCTAGGGAAAAGCGGTGCCTTCGGCCCCGCACTCCAAAAACGGCGATTCTTTCCGCTTGGTGGTTGTTTTGTACGCAAGGCCGCTAGAGCGCGATAGCGACCGAGGCGGTCAGCAGAATCGCACCGGCTAACCGCCACGCAAGCACGCTTGGTGGGAGGTTCGCTTCGCTCGTCCCAAGTGCCCGAGCCAACCACCACGCCAGGCCCACCGCCCACAGGCCGCGAAGCGCGTACACAATGTTAATGCGCGTCGCGTCGCCATAATTCCCCAGCGAATACGACATGCTGAGCGCCTGCAAGGCGATCAAGAAAGTGCCGATCAGCAAAGGTTTTCCGACCCCCAAGCCCCGGACGCGGGACGGTCGATCGCACCACGGCAG
>JBJTOW010000010.1:0-3207 GCA_046074805.1 Planctomycetota bacterium
ATGCGTCGTCGCTGTGGGAGCTCGATTGGCGTCCGTTGGTGCGAGCGGTCGTGCGGGATGTTGAGCTTGGGCGCTCCGTCGAGTCGATTGCGTTGTCGTTTCACGCGGCGCTTGCGGAGGCCCTTGCGCGGGTCGCCGACCGGCACGTCGACTTGCCGGTGGTTTTGGGCGGTGGTGTGTTCCAAAACCGCTTGCTGGTGGAAATGACCGCGGCCCGCTTCGCCGCGCGCGGTCGGTGGCTAGGCACTCCCGGCTTGATTCCCGTGAATGACGGTGGACTTGCGGCGGGACAACTGGCCGTGGCGATGGCAATGGACAAGGCGACGCGAGTGTCGGCAACGTGACTTTTCGGAGCCGGGCACCTAAACTTGGGGCGGTCCCGAAACATTGTCGAGCGAAAAGCGAACTGAAGATGTTGACCACGGCCATTGGGGACAGCGAGTCTTGTTCGGTGCGGTTTTTATCTCGGCGTTTGCGTCGGGTTACCGCTTGGCGATGGCTATGCGTGGCCGCTCCGCGGATCGTTCGTCTCGTTTTCGCCATGGTGTTGTGGTCGGTGGCGGGGCCCGTGTGGGCCCAGCGCGCGAACACTTATGAAGCGGTGCCGGGCCGGCCATTTGGCGTGGCCCGATTGTCGATGCAGACCGAACCTGGCGCGGCGGAGACGATCAAGCATTCTGAATTTCGAGTGGAAGATCCCGATAGGCGGGTGTTTTACGCCGTGTGTCGGCAAGGCAATTTGGGCCGATTGCTGGGCAAAACGATGGGCGTCGAGTTGCCGATTGGGCGGCTGGAGGTGTTTTTCCTCTTTCGTGGCGTCGAGCCGTTGGATGTCACGGTTTATACTCCGCGGCCGCGACGGTTCGAATTGCAGCCGCGGGCGGTTCCGCCGCGGATCGCCGAGCAAGTTCGCGAGCAGTGGTGGACCGCGTATCGTGATGCGGCGCAGGCGCAGATCGAGGAGGGCGATTTCAATCCGGTCGTGCCGATCTACTTGACGTCGATGCTGGGACGACGAATGGGCTTTTCACTCGACGACGCCTCGGCGTCGCGGGGACAAGGGTTGGCCGCGGCCGCCATGTCGTCGTTGATGGAACGCAATCTGAATGCGATCCGGCCACAGGCGGGGCCGGCTAGTGAATCGGGCGGCAGCTTGGCGCTGCTGATGGGGCTGGAAAGCCTGCGGACCGAAACCATTCGAGCGGCGATGCGGGGCGAATTCCAGGACGCGGATGTGGCCCCTCAACCGCTACCGGCGGCCATCGATTTTCCCCAAGCCGCGCCGCTCGATTTCAATCCCAAAGTGGCGGTCGAGCCGCTGGCGAAACGCGTCCCCGCCGAATGGTTCTATCTGCGTTTTGGTCGGCTGGCGAATCAAAACTGGCTCAATAAGTTGGCCAACGAGCATGGCGGCGATCTCAGCCGCATGGTGATGTTGCGGGGATTGCGGAACAGCGGGAGCCAGCGTCTGGAAACCCAGTTGGCGTTGCCATCTCCCCGCAACGCGATCGAAGAGGTCGTCGGCGACGCGATGATCGCCGATGTCGCCTTGGTGGGCCGCGATCTGTTCCTCAACGACGGGGCCGCCGTGGGTGTTTTGTTCCAAATGCGAACCGCGTTGTTCGCGTCGAATGTGGCCACGCATCGCAAGGAAGTGGTGGAACGCGAGCGCGCGGAAGGATGCGTGCAAACGGTCGAGCGGATCGCGGGCCGCGAGGTGCCGTTCTTGTCCACGCCCGACAACCGCCGCCGCTCGTTCTTCGTCCAGGATGGCGACTACCTACTGGTGACCAACAGCCGAGCGATGGTGGAACGGTTCTTCGCGTTGAAGGAAGCGGGCGATTCTTTAGCCGCCAGCGACGCCTTCAAACAGGCGCGAACGCTTTACCCGCTGGAATTGAACCATGCGGTCTTCGCGCACTTTTCGCCAGCGTTTTTCCAGGGCCTGCTTTCGCCCGAGTACCAGATTGAATTGAATCGCCGACTGCGTTCGCTGGCCGATCGTCAACTGATGGAGTTGGCTCGCTGGACGGCGCAGTCCGAGGGGCTGGCGGACGCTTCCGATCCACAGCGGCCGGACACGCCTGTCGTTGCGCTGGCGGCCGCCGGCTATTTGCCGCCGGGGGTCGGCGATCAGCGTGAGAACGGCGGCTGGACGCTCCGCGGTGGCCGGTGGGTGGACGATCTTCGCGGCGCGCCCGGTTCATTCCTGCCTATCCCTGACATGAAAATCGCCAACGCGACAAAACGCGAACTTGCTTGGTATCGGAAGCACGCCGAGTTCCATGCGGCGGATTGGCGGCCGCTCGATCCACTGACGGTCGCGATCCAACGGGGGCCGATGAAGGATGGCCGCGAATCGATAACGCTCGACGCCAGACTGTCGCTCAACGAACAGTCGAAGTACGGACAGTGGCTCGCCAAAATCGGTCCGCTATCGAAAACCGCCATCGATCCAGGTCCCGCGACCCCTATCTTTCTACAAGCTCATTTGCGCGAAGATGACCAACGCGCCGCGCCGCCGCACCATGTGTTTGTGGGCATCGCCGACGTCAAACCATCGGATGTCGATGTCACGGGATTACTGTCCAATTTTCGAGGATCGCCAGCTCTTCGTCTTTTACAGTCAACGCCCGTCTATATTGGGTCGTGGCCGATCGCCGGCTACTTGGACCAACTGCCGTTCATGAATCAAGGTCGCCAAAAGGTCGACGCCGCCGGCTATTCCCGCTTGCCGCTTGGGATCACTCGCCGCCAATGGGACGATTTCTCCGCCATTTCGCTCGATCCGCGGTTGCTCGCGCCACTTCCCAATCAATTGCGTGTCGTCTCCACGAACAGCGAGGCGCAAATACGCCTTGGCGTAGCCGATCCAACTCGCACCAATTTGACCGATTGGGTCAATCGAATCAGCTACGAACGAGCACGACAGGCTTCGCTGGGGAATTCGAAACTGCTCAACATGCTCCACCTGCAACTTGGGGTGCCGTTCGAGCAGTCCCGGATCGTGGCGGAACGTTTGCTGGACGCCGAACTTGTATGTCCGGTGGGCGGCGACTTCCAGCAATCCGAAACCGTCGCCCGCGTTCCCGTGTGGCGTTCGACGGCGTGGGATGGCGAGCGTTCCAACATGGCTATGCCCGTCGGCTACCAATCGCCGGTGCTGTCTTGGTTCCGCGGGCTGTCCGCCGAAGCTGAAAAGCATCC
>JBJTOW010000011.1:0-2915 GCA_046074805.1 Planctomycetota bacterium
CCAAACTCGTTGTTGCATCAAGATAAATACTGGTCGTGATGACACGACTCCATCAGATTTCACGTGCGGGTTTGGAGGCAAATATAAACATTGTACGGTTTTGTGAATAAAAGCATGAACACCAGTACTGGTTGCTGTCAAAAGCCGTTCCCCGCCGCCAACGGCAGCGGGCTCGCAACATTCGATTTCGACGGCGATGGCCGCTACGACCTGTTCTTCTGCACGGGCGCCGAGTTCCCGCTCGCTGAGCCTTCGAAGCGCGCGCGTTGTCAACTGTATCGCAATGAGACCGCGCAAGCCGTTCCTGGCGTGAGCGGATACACACCGGCTGATTGGCGGTTCGAGGACATTTCGCGGGCTGCGAACGCGGATGTGGAAGGGTTTTGCGCGGGCGTGGCGGTGGGCGACTACGACAACGACGGCTTCCCCGATCTCCATATCACTCGTTTTGGACCGAATGTGTTGTTGCGGAATCAGGGGGACGGCACGTTCCGCCGAGTGGAATTGGAGGCGGGTGTTGCCGATCCTCGATGGGGCGCGAGCGCCGCATTTCTCGATGCCGACGAGGATGGGGCGCTCGATCTCTATGTATGCAACTACGCCAAGTGGACGTGGGAGAACAATCCGTATTGCGGCGACAAGACTCGCGGGATTCGGATGCACTGCGGTCCCAATGCCATGGCGGGCGAGCGGGATTTGTTTTATCGCAATCAAGGCGATGGGACGTTTCGGGAGCAACTGGATGATGCCGGCATGGGCGGCGTCGCCTATCGAGGCCAAGGAGTGATCGCGGGCGACCTGAACGACGATGGCCATGTCGATCTATATGTGGGGAACGACCTGCATCCCAATTTGGTTTTCATAGGCGATGGCCGTGGCCGGTTCCGCGACGCGACGGAAACCTCGGGCGCCGCCTACGACGCCAACGGAGCGGCTCAGGCGAGTATGGGCGTCGACATGGCCGACATCACGGGCGACGGACTCCCCGAGCTGTTCACGACGAATTTCCAACTGGAATACAACGCGTTCTACGAGAACCTGGGCCGTGGCTTGTTCCTCGATGCGTCCGCTCGTTTCGGCTTGGTGGCCGACAGTCTGGTGCATGTCGGATGGGGAACGCAGTTCGCCGATTTCGACTTGGATAGCCGGCTGGATTTGATCGTGGTCAATGGGCACGTGGACGACAACCGCCATGAGATCGGCGAGAACTCGCCCTACGCCCAGCCGATATTGCTCTACCGTTTCGATGGCCGACGCTTTTTGCGCGTGTCGAATCGCGAAGCGGGGCGTTGGTTTGAAAGACCGCATTGCGGCCGGGGACTCGCGGTGTGCGATCTCGACAACGATGGCGACCCGGATGTGGTATTCCAACGCCAGGATGAACGTCCCGCCCTACTGCGAAATCTGGCAACAGAACGTCTGGGCCCGATAGCCGGCACGCCGGCCATGAGCGGTCTGTCGACGGTAACCGTGCGATTGGTGGGCGTAACGAGCAATCGCGATGCGATCGGCGCCCGCGTAAATTTTCGCGGTCCGGCCGGTTCCGCGTTTCGCCAGGTGCGTGGCGGCGGCAGTTACCTTTCTTCCCCCGACCAGCGGCTTTCCGTGGCGGCGTCCCACGCCCGCGATTCGGTGACCATACATTGGCCCAGCGGTCGAGTCAGCAAAATGTGTTTGCCACCGGCCAACCAGGGCGCGGTAGCGATCGTCGTCGAACCGACCGCTGCGGAGTAACGTGTGACGTGTGACGGGTGGTGGGTGACGGGTGGTGGGTGACCGGTGACGGGTGGTGGGTGACCGGTGACGGGTGGTGGGTGACGGGTGACCGGTGACGGGGTCGTCGTCAATTCCGGGCCTTTCTGCTGTACGACGGACTTCCCTGGCCGTCGCCACGTCTGTTTCCACGCGCGGAATTCCATCTTTCGGGCACATCGCACGACAACACACTCGACTGCCTCGCCACCCAAGAAAAAAGCCCATGTCCTAAGCCGAGCGCTCTCGCGACGGCGGACATGGGCGTATCTATAAAGTTCGAGGCAGCAAGGGTTAATTATAACCAACGCACCCCTTAAGCAATGATTCGAACTACTTCGGCAGAATAACGCTGTCGATGACGTGGATCACGCCGTTGGCGCACTCGATGTCGGTCTTGACGACGTTGGCAGCATCGACCTTCACCCCGCCATCCTTGACGGTGATCGTCACCGACCCACCCTGAACCGTCTTCGCTTCCTTCAGTTTCACAACGTCGGCGGCCTTCACGGCGCCCGGCACAACGTGATAGGTCAAGATGGCGGTTAGCTTCGCCTTGTCCTTGAGCAACGCCTCGACCGTGCCAGCGGGCAGCTTGGCGAACGCCTCATCCGTCGGGGCGAAAACGGTGAACGGGCCAGGTGACTTCAGCGTGTCGACCAAGCCAGCGGCCTTCACCGCCGCGACCAACGTCTTGAAGCTACCGGCTCCGACCGCCGTATCGACGATATCAGCCTTCTTCGCCTTCGCTTCTGGAGCGGCGTGAGCAATCGTCATCACCTTTTGAGAAGGGCACCCGCCCTGCACCGAGCAGGTGGTCACGCGTCCCCGGCGACCTGCCTCCGCACTGCTCACTAGAGCCGCCACCGCCACAACCGCCGCTACGCTCAACAGAAACTTACGCATAAATCGCTCCTTGCCTAGAATGGATTCCCGACTTGGATTTCCGAGGGGACTATAGGAGCTCGTCAAGCGGCGGCTGGAAAAAATCTTCGTGAACTCGACAGAACGCCCCGTAGAGAACGCGGGGAACTTTGAAGACGGCGATTAGTGCACGGTTCCCTGGCGACTAGCGCGAACCCGCGTCGACTCGGGATGGGACGACAGCGAGATGTGGGACTCGAGCCCGACGATCCGCAGTTCGAGGCCATTGGCGGAAAACT
>JBJTOW010000012.1:0-5863 GCA_046074805.1 Planctomycetota bacterium
ACGCTCACCCAACGGTTCGCAATCCTCAGCGATTGCGGACCGTTTTTTTGTAATGCCCCTCATTGCGTTTCGCGGTAAGCGTAGCGAAGGACTGGGAAGTCGGCCGTATCCCGGAAACTCAAATTTGCCATAGCCCTAGGCGTAGAGATCGAGACTCGCACGGTCTCCTAGGATGGCAAAAAGTTGTCGAATCTGCGCCAGGCACTCGGTGAAGGGCAGCCCATGAACTCCGCCCGCTCGCTTCTCCCCGAGAATATGGTAGTGGGGCTCGGCGATTACTTTGCCGATTCCGACCGCTGGCGTCACTGTTGGATTCATCGTCACGTCGAGAGCATCTTCTCGAATCCGATCGCTCGCTGGACATCGGTGGACGTGTAGTTCTCTCGTGATGCGGTCGTCAACACGGTACCCCGTATTCGAAAACAGATAGTCGCATTCAAGGGTCCCGGCATGTTTGCCGATCAGCTTAAGCCGCCATGGCGCGGCACCGGTTTCGTCACGGGTTCCCTGAACAGCTTGAATCGCAGTGCCATCGACTAGTTCAAAGCCCTGTGGCGAATGCGATAAAGCGTTCGCTTCCCGAATCAATTGCCGAAAGGTATCGCCAAAGTTCGAGTTCGGTTCCTCAATGGGTCCGGGCGACTCGTCATTGATTAGCCGACGAGTGATCCACCAAACCCGCGTCGCCGGGTAGCGTTCGGTAAGTCCCCGAACAGCTTCGAGCGACATAGCCGCATCCAGCGATTCGCCGACGATGACGATACGCTGATCCCGCAATGCCTCTCGATCGCCAACGGCGAGATCGGGCGGAATGTGACGCCAGCGCGCCGATTCACTTCGTCGCGCTGCTAGCTCACCCACTGCGGGAATTCCCGACTCGCCCAGGAAGCAAGGCACCGGTCGGCCGGATGCGTCGATCAAACCATCGAACTCTTCAATGCGTTCATTACCCTGCCCATCGCGAATGAGAACGCGTAATGCGTAGTCGCCGCGATCTGGATCATCCGCCAACTCGCCGCGCAGGAAGCCTGCACGTCCAACCGCCTGCACTTCGTTGTCTTGGTGGATATGGTCAGCTAGTAAGTCCGTTGCGGCCAGTGGTAGCAGATAGGTGTCGAGCCATTCGCCAACAGTTGGTTGGTAATCGCGCGCGAGTGGCTGGTAGCCTTCTTGCTGTGCCATGATCGCCCTTATTCCAAGCGGTGAGCACAAATCACCGAGATTTATCAGTGTCGGCAAATGCCGTCGCGGAAGCAGACGCTCGCAGATCCGACCACGTTCGAAAACGGAAATGTCGTAACCGAGGAAGCGGGCATACAGCGCTGCTTCTAGGCCGATTGGTCCCGCGCCAATGATTGCCAGCCGCGCAGGCGGGTCAATGGCGAACTCCAGCGGCGCGGCAATGGACGGTTTGGACAATGACGGCATTTCGTTTCCGGACTTCGTAGAGGTGGCGTGGACGGGCGACTCATGGGATTAGCATCGAGACGGTCGAAAAGGTTCAAGCGAGATTGGCGAGACGCCGTTGGCAATCAATTCAGCCATCACCAGGGCCGTGCCTGGCGACAGATACAATCCACTGCGGAAGTGGCCCGCCGCGACGAACGCGTTCGAAAATCCGGGCAGAAAACCGAGGTACGGCATGCCATCGTAGACGCCGGGGCGCAACCCCGCCCACGAGTTCTCCAGCGGCGTG
Organism: Planctomycetota bacterium; assembly: GCA_046074805.1. GTDB lineage: Bacteria > Planctomycetota > Planctomycetia > Pirellulales > Pirellulaceae > CAIXSC01. The sequence continues at coordinate 1,697 of JBJTOW010000012.1, forward strand.
TCCCGTAGCGCCGGAAGCACCTCCTGCGCGAAGGCCAACAAATCGCCGATTCCCGACTCAGTCGTGCGTTTGTCAAACCCGACTTCCTCCTCGGTGGAACCGACTAGGATGCGGCCGTCATCCCTCGGCACAATGTATCGCGGACCATCGTTGAGAATTCGGCTGATCAGTGGCCTCTCGGCGCGAAAGAGCAGCATTTGGCCCCGAATCGGCAGGATCCCCACATTAACGCCAAGCCGTCTGAGTAGCTCACCGGTCCAAGCACCGGTCGCGAAACAATACCGATCCGCCGAGTGTTCGCCTCGACTCGTCTCCAAAGCGACAACTTCACCGGCCACACAGCGAGCGGTATTGACCTCGATGTCCGGCTCAACCACGACTCCATGCGACAGGCATGCCGCAGTCAGGGCGGCAAGGTGCCGCGGATTACGCAGTTGGCATTCGGTGGGAAGCCACAGGGCCGAGCGGAAGCGATCCATCGACAACGACAAAGCGGGCTCGAACTCCGCCAACTCGGCCCGACGCACGCGTTCGACCGGGATATCTTCGCTTCGCATCTGCTCCGCTAGTCCCGCGAGGGCCGCCGACTCGCCAGCTGATCGCGCCAGATAGATTCCACCGCATTGTCGATAGCCGTTGTCGATCCCTGTTTCCCGAAGCAGTCGTTCCGCCCACTCCCGATGCGTGACGAACGACAGCCCGCGAAGAATGTCGAGCGGATGGCGAGCCGTTTCGGGATTTGCGGGCGGTAGGATACCCGCTCCAGCCCACGACGCCTCCCTTCCGGGCTCCCGACGGTCTAAAACGGTCACGGACCAGTTTCGCCGGACCAGCTCGTAGGCGATCGATAGACCGATCACGCCTCCGCCCACGATGGAACAACTTGGCATGGCGACACGGGCCGGGTTAGCGTCCGAGCTCCCGAGCGAGCAGAGTTTCGTTGATCTGGCCGCGAAATCGCACTTTGCCGTCGATCGCGATCACCGGAACCCACAGATGGAATTGCTCGACAAGTTGGGCATCGGAATCGATATCCACAACCTCAGGGCGAACACCAAGCTGGGCCAGCAGCGCCAGAGCGTCGTCGCACAGGTGGCAGCCCGTTCGAGTGTACAAGACGACAAGTTTCATGGTTGTGCGGGATTCGCCTGTGAATTGCTTTACGGTGAGATTGTCCAACTGGTATGCTTTACGAGTTGTGTGCTATTTTACAGTACTGTGAACTCGGCGGGATGGGGTTGCCACCCGCAGTCGGTGGAACGCGCGTTTCCGTGGCGGTTCAGACGTCACGGCGAAGGAGCCTGGCCTCGCGGCCCCGCGCATGGCGAAACTTAGCGTCGACACTTTTCTCGAATACGTCCAGCGTAGCGGACTTGTCGGAGACGACGAGCTTGCGGCGTCGTTGCGACGTTTTGACGAGGCCCACGGAGGTACGCGTCCGGAGGACGCCGTCGCCGTCGCCGAACATCTCATTGGCGAACAGTTGCTGACGAAATGGCACTGCGACAAGTTGTTCGATCGGAAGTATCGGGGCTTTTTTCTCGGCAACTACAAGCTGCTGGGGCACCTCGGTACGGGCGGGATGAGCAGCGTTTACCTAGCCGAGCATCGCTTGTTGCGGCAACGGCGGGCGATCAAGGTTTTGCCCAAGAGCCGTATCGGCGATTCCTCTTACCTCGCGAGATTTCAGCGGGAAGCCCAGGCCATCGCCGCTCTGCAGCACCGCAACATTGTTCGCGCCTACGATGTCGACAACGAAGGCGAAACGCACTACATGGTGATGGAGTACGTTGCGGGCGCCGACCTGAATACCGTCGTGAAGGAACTTGCCCCGCGGTTTCTCGAATACACGGTCGCCGCCGATTACATCGTCCAGGCGGCTGATGGCTTGCAGCACGCCCACGACAGCAACCTCATCCATCGCGACGTAAAACCAGCTAACTTGCTCGTCGACGACAAAGGCGTAGTGAAGATTCTCGATCTCGGGTTGGCCTTATTCTCCAGCGAGGCGGAATCGTCGCTCACCATCGCCCACAACGAAAACGTGCTGGGCACCGCCGACTACTTGGCACCGGAACAAGCCCTCAACAGCCACGATGTCGATGCCCGGGCAGACATCTACGCGCTTGGCTGCACGTTCTATTATTTGCTGACCGGACATCCGCCATTCCCCGATGGGTCGTTGGCCCAGCGGATCGCGAAACACCAATCCCAGCAACCAGCGGACATCCGCGTCGATCGGCCTGATTGCCCTCGCGAATTGATCGATTTGGTGCGGCGTATGACGCACAAGAAGCGGGAGAAGCGGATTCAATCAGCTGCCGAAGTCGCTTCTGAATTGAGGTTGTGGCTAGCGACGCAACCTGCCAGCCGGGCGAGTGATCTCGATGAGGCGCAGTCCGGCTCCCGCGTGGCCACGATATCCACCGAACGTGCCTCCGGTGCCGAGCGGCGTGGCACTATCGATCGCCAAGCCTCTCCGTCGTCCGGTTCGCTACCCGTTAGCGTGGTTTCCACGTCTTCGACCAACCCGTCCGGGCCCAAAGTTTTCACCGATACGGTCGCCGACGGCGGCGCCCCGACAATCGATCGTTCCTCATCAAAGCGCACTACCGTCGTCGCCGACTCCGCTTCATCCAAACCGGCATCAGCTAAGCCGGCATCAGCTAAGCCAGTATCGAATAAGCCGGCTGCCAACACGGCGACGGTTGCGTCCACCGCTGGAGTGCCTCTTTCCACACCGCGCCGAGATCGAGAAAGGATTGAGCTCGAAGACGATGAAGCGGCGAGGCCTAACTCGCCGGTCTCGGATCAAGAACCCGTCGGCTCGGAAGATGGAGCAAGCGGTTCGGTTACTTGCTCGGAGAACGCATCTGTTACGAGTGAAACAGCCGAGGCGTCCGGAATTGATGTCGAACACGTCGCTGAGGAACAGCTAAGTCCCGAGTCGTCTGCGGATTTCCTTTCGTTCTCGAAGCAGGAAACGATTGGTAAGCGGCGAGCCGCTACGGCGAGTCCCGCATCGACAATCCCTCCGATTTCGGCCCCGCAACTCGACTTCACTGGTAAGCCAGGCCGCCCCAGTCCCTCAAAGCGGCCGGTGGGGCGAGGCTCTGTCGCTCGGCAGGAATCGTCAAGCTGGAAGTCGCGATGGGCGGCCATGGAGCCATTGAAGCGTCGCCTTGCTATGGGAGCCGGTTGCGCGGTTGTTGCGATTGCCATTGGAGCGACCCTTTGGCTGTTACTGTCCGCCGGTGGTGCGGGCAAAGGTCCGATCTCGCCTAGTCGGAATACCCCAGTTCCCACTGGAAAGCCCTCCAAACCGCCTCCCCGAGCCTCGTATCGCGACACTAGTCAACGAGCGACGTCTGCGGTTCGAGGCATTTTTTGCTAACGGCGACGCTGCCCTCTTTGGAGTGCGGGGCCGAAGGCACCGCTTTCCCCCTGAACGCCACGTCATCAACGCGAACGACCCACGAGCGAAACGAGCTGGCAATCGTGTTTGCACGGTGAGCGCTCAGTGAACTTCCATCGTCGGCGAGACCAAAGCGGCGCCCGAGGGCGCCGCACTCCAAAAACGCGATCGACACCGCCCTCTTTGGAGTGCGGGGCCGAAGGCACCGCTTTCCCCCTCGGACGCCACGTCATCAACGCGAACGACCCACGAGCGAAACGAGCTGGCAATCGTGATTGCACGGTGATTGCACGGCGAGCGATCGGTGAACGTCAATCGTCGGCGAGACCAAAGCGGCGCCCGAGGGCGCCGCACTCCAAAAACGTGATCGACGCCGCCCTCTTTGGAGTGCGGGGCCGAAGGCACCGCTTTCCCCCTCGGACGCCACGTTATCAACGCGAACGGCCCACGAGCGAAACGAGCTCGCAATCGTGATTGCACGGTGATTGCACGGCGAGCGCATGCTGATCGCACGGTGAACTTCAATCGTCGACAGTAACAAAGCGGCGCCCGAGGGCGCCGCACTCCAAAAACGCGATCAACGCCGCCCTCTTTGGAGTGCGGGGCCGAAGGCACCGCTTTCCCCTTGAACGCCACGTAATCGACGCGAACGACCATCGAGCAAAACGAGCTCGCAATCGTGATTGCACGGTGAGCGCACGGTGATCGCACGGCGAACTTCAATCGTCGACAGTAACAAAGCGGCGCCCGAG
>JBJTOW010000013.1:0-10497 GCA_046074805.1 Planctomycetota bacterium
ATTAAGGCGACTCTGCGGCATAGGCCATGATCGCTCGACGCCGATCCGTCGCGGCCGCTGAAATAGTTGGCCGCAGCCAGCACCCATACAACCGACAAACTCAACCACTGCAACGACACAAAGCCAGTCTAAGCCTGGAAGAGTTTACGGACTGCGAAAAGGCTGCGGGGCGATTTCGTGGATTTTTGCGTTATACAACCGACAAGGTTTCACCAGCTTCCACAGGGTGAAAAGTCGCGTGTTTCATCGTCGTAAACCGTGGTGGGAAAATCGTTTTCGCACACTCAAGGCCCGCTGACATGGTCGCCGATAGGTTACGTGTCACGGGACGTGCAAGGGTGCCTGGAAAGGCACCGACCCAGCGTGCCGGGTGTCGGAGCGGACAACTAATTCGAGTCAAGGATTGACTCGACCGATCCTGGCACGAACACACCTTTTGAACAAGCGAGCAAAGTCCCACCTTGCCCGCACTGGCTTCTCCAACTGCCGAATGCCTCGACCGCTCGTGATTCGGTCGAGGCCGTCGGTCGGGAGCGGCAAGACACCGACTTACCGTTCCGCCCGCTGACCGCGGTCGGAGGGGGCGGAAAGCCAGTCCAAGTTCAATCCATAGGAGATGTGGCTCGATGAAGTGGAACACTATTGTTGGAACGATCGTTCTCAGCCTTGGCCTCTGTTCGCAGAGCTTCGGGTTCGACCTGTTGAACCGGATGCTCGGCAGCAACGGCTGCGGTTGCGACAACGGCGCGAAGAATTGCTGCGCTCCTGGCCCGTCCTGCTGCGTTAAGAAGGACTGCGGCCCGAAGTGCTGCGTGAAGAAGTGCGAACCGATCCTGTCTCGGTTCTGCCTGAAGAAATGCTGCAATGACTGCAACAAGTGCTGCGACAAGGGCTGTGCGGACAAGGGTTGTGCGGCTCCGGCCCCGACCTGTGCCGCTCCGGCTCCCACCTGCGAAGCGAAGCATCCTCACAAATGCGGTTGCGAGCCGGTGAAGCCTGACTGCCACAAGTGCTGCAAGCCGATCTGCCGTCCGGGCCTCCTGGATCGGTTCTTCGCTTGCCGCAGCCACTGCTGCAAGCCGAACTGCTGCGACAAGGGCTGTGCGGACAAGGGTTGTGCGGCTCCGGCCCCGACCTGTGCCGCTCCGGCTCCGGCCTGCGGTTGCGACGGCGGCAAGGCTCCGGTCAAGGCTGAGGGCGAAGCCACGCCTCCGCCGCCGGCTCCGGTTGTCGACCCTTCGGCTTACATTCAGTCCACCCAACGTCGGGTCGTTCAAGCGAGTGCCACCTTGGTCCGCTAAGGTGACATGAAGCCCTGAGGCTACGACGCTCGACCTGCCGGGATTCAACTCCCGGCAGGTCTTTTTTTATGCGCCGACTACTCGCGGCCCGCCCAGCTCAATAGCTCCGGACTGATCGGCCACGAAGCGGCCAAATACCACGCCCGAGGCGAATTCAATTCCAAGATGTCCGACAGCGACGGCGGACCACGACGCGTCGCGGCGGCGGACGCTAACACCGGTATGTCGAACAATGTCGGCGGTCGGTGATAATGAACGACACGCGTCTCTTCCACCTTCAACCCGGATAGCTCGGCCACTCGGGCGATCGCGTCCTCGATAAAGCCGATCTCATCCACCAAGCCGCGTTGCTTCGCTTGATTGGCGGTGAAAATCTCGCCCGTCGCCGCCTCGATCAGCGGGGCCTCGTCCGCCTTGAACGCCGGACGGCCATCCTTCACTATCGATTTGAACCGCTCAAACGACTCCATCACGTAAGCCTGGACAATCTGCCGATCGTCGTCCGACAGCCGCCGAGTCATACTCAACATCTGCTTCCGCGGATGGCTGGCGATCGAGTCGTCGCGAACGTCGAACCGCTTCAGCAGATCGCTGACATCGTAGTGCGGCACAATCACGCCAATCGAACCGGTCGTGGTCGTCGGCTCGGCGTAAATCGATTGCGGCTCGTCTCCAACCGCCATCGCCACATAATATCCGCCGCTCGCCGCGATGCTGCCCATGCTGACCACCAGCTTCAGCTTCCGCTCCTCGCGCAGCTTCTTCAGATGGTGGAGGATGTAGTCCGACCCCGTCACCGTGCCGCCCGGCGAATCAACCCGCAGCACCACCGCCTTCACCGACTGATCCTCGCGGACCATGTCGATCTGCCGTTTCACAAAGCCGTCGCCCTCCATGATCACGCCAGAGACGTCGATAATCGCGATCTTATTCGAGCCAAAGCGGGCGCCGGAATGGTACTTCTCCGTGATCCCTTCCGTCGTGTTGAAGTACTCGTAATAGGTCGACACGAACCCAAACAGCAACACGGTGCACAGAAGAAATCCGGCCCAACCTATCCAGCCAAGAATCCGCTGGAACGTTCCCTGTGTCTGAATGACGATCGGCCCACCAGCCCAGCCGGCCGGCGGCCCAGCCGGTGGACTTGCTCCGTAACCGGCCGCGGAACCTGCCGCAGCGACCCCGGTGTAGCCAGCCGAATAGCCGCCCGAACCGGGCGTTGAAGTGCCAGGCGTTGAAGTGCCAGGCGTTGGAGTGCCGGGCATTGGCCCGACAGGTGTTGGATTGCCGCTACTCATAAAAACCACTCCCAATAAAAACAGGAAACCTATCAGAACTCCATGGATCGTCGCCCAGCCAGATTGGCTCGCTCGCGAGCTCACCCCGATACCGCGTCGAGCGACCGCTCAAGGCGACCACAGCATTCGCAAACGCTGGATGTCTTCCGCCTGGGGAGTTCGCACGCCATCCGGGACCGAATCGCTCATCAGTTGTCCCGGCGTCGCCGTGTGTTCCAGTCCCAGCAAATGTCCAAGCTCGTGAGTGGCAACTAGCCGGAGCAAGTCTTCCGTCCAGGTTTGCTCGACGTCGAACCTCAGTTCGAGCGTCACGCCCTCTCCCGGCCGCCCGAGTTGGCCATGGGCCGGCGCTCCCGCCGGACCATCTAAACGCTCGGCGCGAATCACCACATGCGGCCGCTGCGTCGCCGAAACCTCCACCGCGCGAATCGGGCCGACAGACTCCCAAGCCCGCCAAGCTTCCCGCACGATCGCCGCCGCTTGGTCGGCGTTTGCCAGTGAAGGCAGGCTTTCCACGTGGTAGCGCAGGATGGCCTTGCCTTGGTTCTCGTCTGTCGCCACGGTGACAGTGTCCTTTTGAACGTCCCGCGACTGGGCCGCACGAGTTGGTGAGCGCAGAGCCACACCACCCGGCCCCCATCCGGCGAACGTCTCGCGGTAAGGCTCGCCGCTCCGCCCAAACGCGGCCGACCATTCCTCGAAGGTGAAATTGCGCCCCGCCGAGCGCCTCGCCGCGGCAACCCAATCGCCCCGCCGCGTCGGACACACTCGCGCGAGTCCCCGTTCATCGAGCGCCATGAAAAAGTCGCTGTGCGAGTCGAAGAAAAGACGTTGGCAATCATTTAATAAGACCTCGGCGGAAAGACGCGGCGGCGACTCGCCCGCATCCAAGTCCCACCAAGCCAGCGTTTCACCGCTACGAACCGCGAACCAGCGTCCATCCGCGCTCCAGGTCCAGGGCCGCGAGTTACCGGCTCCCGCCACGTCGCCGCCGTCGCCAATACGCACAGCCGCTCGTTGCCGCGGCGCATCGCCCATTTCGTAATAGCGAACCATCCCCTCCGCGATAACCAGCAGCCGCTCGCCATCGCGGCTTAGCCGAAACTCGGGCGGCGTGGGAAACCGCAGATCCCAGCGACCCGTCGTACCAGCGGCGACACTAAAGCCGCGCAGCAGCCCGTCGCCGGCCGCCGTGCGTTCGCCAACGACCAACCAGCGATCGCCCAACTGAAACGAGGGCGAAGCCGTCCCGCATGGCCAGCTGCCCGTCTGCGTCCAAGCACCATCCGCTTCCGCCGGCGGTCCCCACGCCGAAATCACCGCCGCCGCATTGCTGCTCGACGGCGGGTCATGCAGCAACGCAAGCCGCTGGCCGCGGGGACTCAACCGCAGCTCCCGCGCCGGCGCATGTGTCGCCACCGTGCGCTCGATGAAATCGTCCGCCCCGTCGGTCGAGCGACTCCAGATTCGTAGGCGGCCGTTCGGCGTCAGTCCCAACAACCAGTTGGCTCCGAACCGCAAATCGCTCAGGGGCTCAACCAGTTGGAAATCGCTCGCACGCGGAATCCGCGTCGAGGCGTCGGGATCGGCGATCCGCCACAGACTCACATGCCCAATGGCGCCCTCTGCCGGAGCCCGCGAGCCGCTGGCCGACGCCGCCTCCCCGTTCTCCGCTGAATCAGCGCCCACAGTACGGACCGGGGCCGCCGCCAACAATGCAAGCGCGTCGCCGGTGCCGGAAAACAGCAGTTCGACGGCCCCCGGCGCCGCCAAGGCGTTGGCGACCGTGGGCGCGATGTCGACAGCCAACGCCTGTTCGAGCACAAAGCCGCGTCCACTGTCGATCCGCCACACTTCGATCGATCGCGTGGCTTCGGCGGCTCCCGCGATCAATGCGGCGACCCGGTCGCCCCGCGGCGATACGGCCCATGCCAACGCTTTCCAAGGTCCGCCGGAAATCGGCAACGTATCCAACGGCAAAGCGATCGGGCCGACGCCAGCGCCGTTACCAGCCCCAAGTACCCAGCCCCTTAGCTGGCCGTCGCCATCAACGCTGGCGAGCCATCCGCCAGCGATCCGTAAGCCCGTCGCCCCATCGGCGGCGCTCGCAAAGCGGGAGGCCGACGGACTGCCCGCCGTGGCCGCCCCGCGTGACACGCTCGAATCGCTTGCCATACCGCGTAAGGTAGCCGCTGGCCGCGGATTGATCCGGGGATCGAAAATCTCGTGATCCATTCGCCAAATCGCGGTTGAACCAGCATCGTCGCGGCTGAAGAGCCACTCGCCGGTTGGGCTGAGCGCAAGGTCGCGGACGGGCGCGGCGTGGGAAAGCGTCGCGCGTCCGGGCATGGCCTCCGCGAGATTGAACACGCGGACCGCGCGATCGACGCTCGCCACAGCCACCCATCGCGTCGCAGGATCGAGCACAAGCGCGGAAACCGCGCCTCCGATCCCCTCGGAAAGCTCTGGTTGCGTATCAACAACCACCGGCCGAGCGGGCTTGGTGGGCGTCGAACCGGCGTTGCCTGTCGCGGACAACGAGGGTGTTCCGCTCGTTGTCGAGTTCGACGGGGACATGGGCACCGGCGGCGCCGTCAAGTCGCCGTCGTCGGCTGCGTTATCCCACCACCGCCAGACGAATAGGTTGTCCGCGACATCGACCGCCGCAACCCAATCTCCCAAGGCACTCGCCGCGATCCGTTGGAATTCGAAGTGCTTCGGGGCCAGCAACGTGGCCCGCAGCGGAACATTCGCCGCCGCCAAATCCCAAACCTGAGCCACTCCACCGGCCGTCGCCAAAAATCGGCCATTGCCGCTCAGCGCCAGCCCTCCGACGCCGCCTTGGGCGAGCTCAGCACGGCGTTCGGCCGCTTCCGCCTCGCCCCGCCGCCACACCACGACTCCGCCCAGCGCGTCGCAGGTCGCAAGCCAAGCCGTTTCGGTGGCAGGCGGGGGTGCCGCCGCCGAGCCCGCCGACGGCCAGTCGCAAAAAATCGCGGTCCGCAGCGGCCCTCGCAACCCCGGCAAGGCGACGATCCGCGCGGGCAATTCCGGCGCCGCCCATTCCCACCACCAAACCTCCCCCGCCGCCGTCACCAACTCGATCGCGCCGCCGTCCGCCGTTAACCGCACCACCGTCGTCGGCGGTAGCGAAGGCGGTAGCGTCGGCGCTAGCGTCGGCGATGTCGGCAAGGCGAATTCGCGGAACCCCTTCGGTCCCGGAATTGGCCCATGACCGCGAGCGAGATCCCAGCCACGCACTCGGTCGGACACCGTTACCACTCGCTGGCCGTCGCTACTGATCGCGAACTGACGGATCGGTTCGCGATGGCCTCCCAAGGCAAACCCCGAGCAATGATCGATAGCGTCGCGAAGTGATTGCTCAACCAACCCACCAACAGCGTCTGTTGGTTGCTTACCGAGCGATCGTTCCGCTTCCACAGCCAATAGCAAAGCCTCTATGGGGGACCGCTTCCGCGCGGCCGCCGACAACACGGCGGACCGCTCCGCTCGCGCCCCATCGACCGACACCACAGCCCCGGTTGCAGTATGACCCGCCGCGCCAGAACCGGCCGCGCCAGAACCGGCCGCGCCGGCAAACTGTTGCGAGTTGTTCGCGGCGGCGCTGGCGGCGTCCACGGAATTCGCAGATTTGGGAGATTTGGCAGGTTGAGCCGTGGCGGCAGCGCCAGCGGCGGCGCTGGCGGGGTCGGCGGATGGCCTCCCCGCCTCCCGCCGCTGCAACCATTTCCACTGAACGGCCGCAACGACCGCTGTTGCGGCGGCAGCGCATAGCACGGCCATGGCCATGAGACGCCACCGCGACCGATTCCGCCCCACGGCGATGTCGTTGCTGGCGGTCGAAGATGGAAATTCCCTCGATTTGCGAGTCTCTGGGGTCATCGATTAGTTCCTCTGCGCCGCCACTGCCCGACTCACGTTCGCCGTCCCCGGCGCCGCCCGCCGGCGCGGTTTCCACCGCCCCGCCCACGGCGGTCACCCGAACGCGCATCGCCATACCGCGTCTCCCGGGAACGCGATTCGCCGCCTCGCCGGAACCGGTCCACCACGCGGAACTCGAGCGTCCGCCGATCCACATCCACGCGGGCGATTTCCACCTGGATGGGGTCGCCCAGTTGAAACCGGTTACCCGCGCGGCGGCCCGTCAAACTATGCGAATCGGCATCGTAATCGTACATGTCGTCCAAGAGCGAACTGATGGAAACGAGGCCCTCGGCGGGCAGTTCCACGCCTTGCGCGAACAGCCCAAACGGTTCGACGCCGGTGATCACCGCCGCCATGCGTTCGCCGATCCGCTCCGCCAGATGCGTGAGCAACTTGACTTTGATCAGTTCGCGCTCCGCCCGCTCGGCCCGCTGCTCGCGTTCCGAGCAATGTTCGCCCAACGCCATCAACGCGTCGAACGATTCACGCGGACGCTGTCCAGCTTCCAGTTGGTCGAACAGCCGGTGCACGGCCAAGTCGGGATAGCGGCGGATCGGCGACGTGAAGTGGGCGTAATGTTGGAAATGCAGGGCGAAGTGGCCCTCTTCGTCCGGGCCATATCGAGCCTTCGGAAAACTCTTTAAGACGGCGAAGTTGACCGCCCGGGCCGCCGGTTGGCCCTCGACAACCGCCAAAATCCGTTTTATTTCAAAACGGCTTTCAAGGCTGTCGCAGTCAAAACCCAATTCGCGGCAGAAGCGGGTCAACGCTTGCAGTTTCCGCGGATCGGGCGACTCGTGGATCCGGCGCAGGCAGGGAACGCCTCGGTCATGCAACAACGTGGCGACCGCTTGGTTGGCCGCCAACATGAACTCCTCGATGATTTGATGGCTGGCCGTGTTCCGTTCCAACCGCGCGCCGACGACGCGGCCCGCTCGGCTCAGTTCCAACTTCACCTCCGGCAACGATAGCTCAATGGCGCCGTGTTCCAGCCGGCGGGAACGCAGCAACATCGCCAGCGTGTGCATGCGTTCGAGCAACGCGTGGACGGAAGGTTCCAGCTTCGCCCGCCACTCTTCCGGCGCCGCGAGATACTCGTCGACCTCTTCGTAGGTAAAGCGACGGCAACTGCGAATCGCCGAGCGGCGCACCTCGGCGTGGACCGGCACGCCCTCGGCCGTGAATTCGATCCAAGCGGTGCGAGAGAACCGCGTTTGTCCGGGCTGCAAGCTTGCCAAATGATTGGAAATCGGCTCGGGCAGCATCGGTAGGACGCGATCCGGCAGATAGACGCTGGTGCCGCGGTCCCGCGCTTCGCGGTCAAGCGCCGAATCGCGCGGCACGAAATGCGCGACGTCGGCGATGTGGACGCCGAGCAGCCAATGGCCTTTGTCAACGCGAGCGAGCGAAATCGCATCGTCGAAGTCGCGGGCGTCGGGCGGATCGATCGTGACGACCGTTTGGCCCGTCAAATCTTGTCGGCCACTCAGTTCATCGGGCCGAAAGGCGTCGACCTGCCACCGCGCATCCGCCAGCACGTCTTCGGGAAATTCGTGGGGCAAAGCGAATTCGTGGATGATCGACAGCGTGTCGACTCCCGGTTCGCCTTGGGCCCCGAGCACTTCCACCAAGACCGCCTCGCCCGGCGCGAAATGCGTCGGGAAGCGGACCATCTCCACCACCACCTTGTCGCCCGTGGCGACTTGCCGAGCCCGCGGATCGCCCACCGCCACCGCGTCGGCGAACAATCCGCCATCGATGCGGACAAAGGCTCCGTCGAGCGATTCTTCGTAGACTCCGACAAACCGCCGTGTCTGGCGTTCCAGAACTTCCACGATCTCCCCTGCGGCTCGCATCCGACCGCCGCGGTGGATCGGCCGGCGATCCACTCGCACGGTCACCACATCGCCGCTCGCCGCGTCCCCGGTCGCTTCGAGCGGAATGTAGATGTCCCCTTCGCGGTCACGCGGCGCGGATCCCTGGGGCCGGACAAAACCGAAACCGCCGGACGCGCGGCGAAAGACCCCCGTCACGACCGCTCGCGGCTGCTGCCGCGACGCGATCCGCGCGGCCCGACGCTCTTCCCGCCGCGCCGCCCGCTCGGCCGCGAAATCTCGCGCGAGCCGCGAGGCGTGCGAATCCGCATCGGAATCCGCATCGGAATCCACATCGGAATCCGCGTCTGAGTCCGCGTCCGCGTCAGAGTCTGAGTCTGAGTCCGAGTCAGCGTCCGCAGCGCCCGCCTCGTTGTCGCGTGGGTCGGTCTCAAAGCTATCGCCCGAGTCGATGTCGACTGCGGTCGTCTCGCGCAAATCGGCATCCGTCTGCGCGGGAACTGCCGAGGCCGCGGCGGCCGCTAACGTGGCGATTTCGCTCACGTCTGTGTCGGTTCGGACGCCCTTGGATTTGAGCTGAGGAGGCCGCGACAGCGAATAAACCAAGTGCTTAGCGCCAAAGGCGATCGCGCCGCGTTTCACCAGCCGCTTGATGGTGGCGCGGAGCGCATCGGTCTGGTCGGCGTCGAGCCCCAGTTTTCTGGCGATGACTCGGGGTTTGACCGGTTGATAGCCGGGGCGTTGCACGTAGTCCAGCACGCGGCGGGAGAGATCGTCGAGCGTCACGGGTGGACCTGGAAAAGAGGAGGACTGAAACCGAAGCGAGCGGGCCTTGAGGACCGAGAAGAGCCGGGAACTATAAATTGCCTTTGTAAAGCTTACGGCCGATCGCCGCATGGTACGTGGTCCAACGGCTTTCGGAACCGGGCGACTCGCGGAGCAGTTGGTGGAAGTTGTGCAGCTTCGCGTCCAGGTTATCCAGGCAATGGAGGGCGATCGCTTCAAGCGTCATCGGAACCTTGGGACTGCCGTACTCGTACTCGCCGTGGTGGCTGACGATCATGTGTTTCAAACGCAGGGAGAGCTCTTCGGGAAAATCCTCGCCGGACAGCTTTTCCGCGTCGTGGATTTTGCGGCCTAGGATCTCCACACCCATCACGATATGGCCAATCAACTGGCCTTCGTCGCTGTAGCCCAGATCCCGCTCGTAGGTCAGTTCGTCGATCTTCCCGACATCGTGCAGGAAGGCGCCAAGCAGAAGCAGGTCGCCGTCAAGGTGTGGATAGAGCGGCGCGACGGCAGTGACCACCTCCATCAGGCTCACCACGTGTTCCACCAGGCCACCACGGTAGGCGTGATGGTTCTTCACACCGGCGGGCGCGGCGAGGAACCGCTCCATGAACGCCTCGTCGACCAGGAAGACCTCGGCCAAATTGCGGAGATGGAAATTGCGAACTCCCCGGAGCAACGTGGCGAGGCGCGTTGCGCAGCGTTGGATTTGAGCATCGTCGACCCGCACGAAATCCGCCTCGTCGACGTCGTCCAGCGGCACTTTTTCGATGCGGCTCGCGATCATCTGCATCGTGCCGTTGTACAGTTGGGTCATCCCCACGGCACGCACATAGTCGCCCGCTTCAAACGAGTTCGCGATCCGCTCCGTGGCGTTCCACAGCATGGCGACAAGCGTCCCCGAGCGGTCGGCGAGCCGCAATTGCAGGAACATCCCGCCTTGGCGGTTGGTACGCAACTGCTTGTCGGCGAGATGAAAGATCTCGTCGACCTGCTCGTGCTCGGTCAGTTCCTGAATGAAGCGGCGTGTCATGGAAAACCCCCGAAAAATCCCCGTGCGTTGGTGCCGGATTGTAGACTCGCCCAGACTCTCCGGGCAGTGCCACAGCCAGGCGCGCGGCCCGGACGAGCGGATTGTTCAGCCGGTGTGCCGCCGTCGAAGCGAGTCGGCGACGGACGAGGAACTCCCCCGCAAACCGAAAGTCAAGAGTTGATGTTGACGGCGAGCCGGAATGGCCGGAAGTTAGCCGCAGCGCGCACAACGATTTCCAGCTTTCACCGCGAGTATCCCATGCCACGCCTTGCCTGTGTCTACATCGCGGAAACGCT
>JBJTOW010000014.1:0-2619 GCA_046074805.1 Planctomycetota bacterium
ATTTCCGCGACGCATACGCACTCCGCCGCCGCCGCGATGGGATGTTTGGGCACGGAGGCCGATCCGAAGTATGTGCCGTTTTTGCGGCTCAAGGTCGCCGAGTCGCTTGCGGCGGCCGAACAGCGGCTCGAACCGGCTCGCGTCGGCTGGGGTGTCGTGGACGCCGCCGAGTACACGGCGTTGCGGCAGTGGGTGCGGCGGCCCGATCGGCTGGAGAAGGATCCGTTCGGAAATTTGTCCGTGCGGGCCAACATGCATGCCGGCCGAGTGTGGGATGACGTGACAGGCGAAGCCGGTCCGGAAGATCCCGATCTATCGCTCATCTCGATACAGGCCCGCGATGGCCGGCCGCTCGCGGTTCTGGCGAATTTTTCCATGCACTACTTCAGCGATGCCGCGATCAGTGCCGACTACTTCGGGCTGTTTTGCACGGCGATCGAGAAGGCGGCGAGCGTCCAAGTGCCTGCCGGCAAGCCGGCATTCGTCGCGATCATGTCCCATGGTTGTAGCGGCGATATCTGGCGCCGCGACTACACGCAACCGATTCCGAAACCGGCCGACGATTTCACGATCGAAAGCTACGCGACCGCCCTCGCCCAACTAGCGCAAGGCGTGCTCCCGAAAATCGTCCACCGCGATGACGCCGATCTGGCGATGAGCGAAACGCGGTTGCGGCTGCGTTATCGGGTTCCCGATGCGCAGCGACTCGAATGGGCCCGACGGATTGTCGAGGCGATGGGCGAGCGGCCGCCCAAAGACACCACCGAGGTCTACGCCCGCGAGCAGCTTTTGCTGCACCAACGCCAGTCGACCGAGGTCGTTGTTCAGGGACTGCGAATCGGCGACATCGCCATCGCCACCACTCCCAATGAAACCTATGCCCTGACCGGTCTTAAGCTGAAACTGCAAAGCCCGCTGACCAAGACGATGGTCATCGAATTGGCCAACGGTGGCGACGGCTACATTCCACCCGCCGAACAACATCCGCTGGGCGGCTACAACACCTGGGCCGCTCGCTCCGCTGGCCTGGAAACGGGGGCCGAAGCGAAGATCACCGCCGCCGCCCTGGCACAACTGGAGGCGGTGGCCGGCCAGCCGCGTCGTGTCCACCGCGCCGCGATCGGACCAGCGACCCAAGCTGTGCTCGACGCGCGCCCCATCGCTTACTGGCGGCTCGACGAGTTCGGTCCGAGCCGCGCGCGGGATAGCTCGGGGCACCATCGCGATGCGTTCTACGAACCCGGCGTGCTTTTCTTCCTCGAAGGTCCGCGTTCCCAGCGTTTTCTAGGCGATGGCCAACGGAATCGCGCCGCTTTTTTCGCCGGCGGACGGCTGGAAGCGCGACTGGCGGACGTCGGCGATCGCTTCAAGGTCTCGCTGTGGCTCTGGAATGGAATGCCGATCGACGCCCGGCCGATCGCCGGTTGGCTGTTCGGTCGCGGCGATGACCAGCGGCTCACCCCGGATTGCCTCGGCCTGGGACTCGCCAGCCCGGAATTGCTCAGTCAGTCCGTCGCGACTGGCGCGGGA
The DNA here is from genome assembly GCA_046074805.1 of Planctomycetota bacterium. Taxonomy (GTDB): domain Bacteria; phylum Planctomycetota; class Planctomycetia; order Pirellulales; family Pirellulaceae; genus CAIXSC01. The sequence goes on from JBJTOW010000014.1 coordinate 1,531, forward strand.
ACCGCTGTTCCAACGGCGAAGCCTCCCGCTGCCCCGACGCCAACCGCGACCACTCGTCTTTGCCTGGCTTTTGGCGCGGATGGCCCTGATTCGTCGGCATCTCGGTTGCGGCTCGGCAAGACAGCAGTGGCTCGGTGGAGCTGGCATCATGTCGCGCTGGTCCGCGACGGCGACACGGTGCGCGTGCATTTGGATGGAGCAGCGGAGCCGGAGCTCGTCGCGCATTGGCCCATTCCGGCGGAGACAGGCGTGCCCGCCGCAGTCGTGAACCGGCAATCCGAGCGGTTCTTTTTTGGCGGCCGGCCCGACGGCGCCGACAACTGGGAAGGCCGGCTCGATGAGATCAGCGTCTTCGATCGCGTATTGACCCCAGCCGAGTTGGCGACGATCGGGAAATAGGGGAGGAAGTGGGGAGTTACGAGTTGCGAGTTACGAGTTGCAAGTTGTGAGTTGCAAGTTGGCAGTGGACTGGTGGGGAAAGGTTTTCAGTTTTCAGTTTTCAGTTTTCAGACCGAGGGTGGTTTTCAATCAAGTTTTTTGGTTACCGGCGTGGTAGCCGTTCACGAATCGGACACCAGATTTCATAACCCGAAGCGCAAGCGAGGGCCGCAATAGTAACCCGAAGCGCAAGTTTTGAAATTGCAAATTTTTTGGGAATCTTCAGGTGATGGCCGAAGGCCAACGGTCACCGTAGCCTGGGGCAACGCCCCAGGAACTCAGGAAAACAAGGCGTTTTCTTGGCCGAAGGCCATGTTCACAACGCCCTGCCGTTCGCCGTGAATATGGCCTTCGGCCAAACGATTCGTGACGGTCCGAATTCCTGGGGCGATGCCCCAGGCTGCGGTGAAAATGGCCTTCGGCCATGAAAACAACGCGGAACTGTGCAACTTCAAGACTCGCGCTTCGGGTTGCGATGTGCGGGCCCTCGCTTGCGTTTTTTGAAGTTGCACAGTTTTGGGACGCATCAGGCGTTGGCCGAAGGCCAATGGTCATCCTAGACTAGCGCAACGCCCCAGAAACTCAGAAAAAAAAGGCGTTTTCTTGGCCAAAGGCCACATTCACGACGCCCTGCCATTCGCCGTGGATATG
>JBJTOW010000015.1:0-7225 GCA_046074805.1 Planctomycetota bacterium
AGACCGATCCGGCTCGCGCTCGCGCCCAAGCCTATGATCTCGTCATCAACGGTTACGAGGCGGGCGGTGGAACGATCCGGATCCATGACCGCGCAACGCAACAAGATGTGTTCAATCTGCTGGGCATCGACGAAACGTCCGCTCGCGAACGCTTCGGCTTCCTGCTTGACGCGCTTCAGTTTGGCGCCCCGCCCCACGGCGGAATCGCGTTGGGCATCGACCGAGTGGTTATGCTCTTTGGCAAGCTTGACAATATCCGCGACTGTATCGCCTTCCCGAAAACCCAACGGGCGACCGATCTGATGACAGAAGCCCCTGGCGAAGTCGAACGGCGGCAGTTGACCGACCTGAGCATTCAGATCGCGAAACCCGCGAAGTGACGCGGGTCGCCCGCATGACCACTCCCCTGCCCCGTCACAATCTCCCGCTCGCCGCCGATCCCGCCATGCCTTCACTCATGGCGCCGACCGGCGCGACTGCTATTGGTGCGACGCCTACCAGCGCGGAACCCACCAGCGCGGAACCAACCAGCGCGACACCCACCAGCGCGACACCCACCAGCGCGACACCCACCAGTGCGAAGCCAACCAGTGCGACACCCACCAGTGCGAAGCCAACTAGCGCGAACCTCGCCGGCGTGGGATTTAACGGCGGCGGACTTGGCGGCGGGAATAAACTGCGAGTCGCTCTCGCCCAAATCGATCCGGTCCTGGGCGATATCGAACGCAATCTAGCGCTGCACGAACAGATGCTCGCCGAAGCGCGGCGATTCCAGGCCGACTTGGTTGTGTTTCCCGAACTATCTTTAACCGGCTACTATCTCCGCGATCTCGTTCCCGATGTCGCTCGATCGGCCCATTGCGCTGAACTCGAGCGACTGGCCGCCGCCGCCAACGGAATGTCGGTCGTCGTGGGTTTCGTGGAATTCGATGCGCATGGCGAACTGTTCAACAGCGCGGCGTTCATGGAAGACGGCGCGGTGCGGCACGTGCATCGCAAGGTGTACTTGCCGACTTACGGGATGTTCGACGAGCAGCGGTATTTCGCCGCCGGCCATCGTGTGCGAGCGTTTGACAGCCGACGCTTTGGGCGAGTGGGCCTGGTGGTATGCGAAGACTTCTGGCACCTGTCGATCGCCACGATCCTGCAAGCGGAACGGATCGATTGGCTGCTGTGCTTAGCTAATTCTCCGACCCGCGGCGTCCGTGAAGCGGAAGTGCGGACCGCCAGCACTTACCGCCATATCGCCCAAACCTATGCCCAGTTGATTGGCGCCCACGTTGCGGTTTGCAATCGAGCGGGCGTGGAGGAGGGGCTATGTTTTTGGGGAGGAAGTTTTGTCGTGTCGCCGGATGGCGATATCGCCGCCACCGCCCCGCCGCTTGACCCGCACTTGCTGATCGTCGATGTCGACGCGAATGCTTCCCGGCGCGCGCGATTGCAAACGCCGCTCGGCCGCGACGAACGCCTGTCCGTGACGCTCGGGGAACTTGGCCGAATCCAACGGCGGCAATACGAATTGGATTGATCGGATGGAAAGGTCCGCACACCATGTCCAGCCCGCTGTCGCTGAGCGACTCGCCAACGCCCGAAGATAATCCGCTGGCGATCCACGGCCCGCTGGTCGAAGCGTTGTTGACTCGGTTCGTCCGCTCGGAGTTGACACGCGCCGGTTTCCCCCGCGCCGTGCTTGGTCTGTCCGGCGGTATTGATTCGACGGTGGTGGCGTTTTTGGCCGCCCGCGCGCTCGGACCGGAAAATGTGCTCGCCGTCGCCATGCCTTATAAGACGTCAAGCCGCGAGTCGCTCGCCGACGCTCAACGCGTGGCCGATTGCCTGGGAGTGCGGTTGGTCGAGATTCCGATCACCGGCCAAATCGACGCTTATTTCTCGCGGTTTCCCGATGCTTCGCGACTACGTCTCGCCAACAAATGCGCCCGCGAACGCATGACGATCCTCTACGATCAAAGCGCGGCGTATGGCGGCCTAGTGCTTGGCACCAGTAACAAGACCGAACTACTCTTGGGATACGGCACTCAGTTCGGCGACATGGCGTCGGCCGTGAATCCGATCGGCGACCTGTATAAAACCCAGCTCTATCCGTTCGCCCGCCATCTAGGAGCGCCAACGGAAATCCTTGACAAGACGCCGACCGGCGATCTGTGGGTTGGCCAGACAGACGAAGGGGAACTCGGCTTCACCTACGCGGCCGTCGACGCTCTGCTCTATCGGCTGGTCGATTGCCGCTGGACCGCGGCCGAACTGCGGGCGGGCGGTTGGGACGAAGCCTTTGTTCATCAGGTGATGGAACGCGTACGGCGAAACCACTATAAACGCCGCATGCCGGTGATCGCGAAATTGTCCGCGCGGACCGTCGATCGCGACTTCCGCTACTCGCGCGATTGGGGCACTTGATTAGAAACTCCCGCCAATTCGGAGCCCGCGTATGTCCCGTGCCTTGGCCCATCGCTGGATCGCGGTCGCTCGGCGCAGCGTGGTCGAGCGGCGCAGCGTGGTCGAGCGGCGAATCGCGGTCGCTTGGCGAATCGCGGTCGCTTGTTCGAAAGTAATCGCAGGCTGCGTCGCGGTTTTCGCCGCTCCGTCGCTAATCTTCGCCGCCGACTCGCCGTCTCCACAATCGCCATCCGAAACGTCACCGCTCGCCGCCGTCTCGCCCGATGTGCTGAAGACATTGCTTTCCGCCGACGACGCGGCGGCGGCCAGTCGACAGATCGATCGCGAACTCGAACGCCGCTCGGAGGCGGCCAACGCGCGGAACCGCGCCGAGTGGGCCAAGATCACGACGAAGGCCGAATGGGAGGCGTTCCGCGACCAGCGGATCGGGCGGCTTCGAGCCTCACTGGCGGACTTTCCCGCTCCGCCCTCTGAGCCAGCAGCGGTCGCGGTGCATTCGTCCGGCGTTGTCGCTGGCGATCGATTCAAGATCGAGAAGCTCGTTTTCGAATCGCGGCCCGGGATTTGGGTGACAGCCCATCTGTATTGCCCCGAGCCGCCGCGCGATTCGATGCCCGGTTTGATGATCGCCCATTCGCATCATCGCGATAAGCCGCAAAGCGAACTGCAGGACATGGGTATGACGTGGGCCCGAGCCGGTTGCTTGGTGCTGGTCATCGATCAAACCGGGCATGGCGAACGCCGGGCGCATCCGTTTCATCGCGCCGAGGATTTCCCGAAGCCTTTTCAAGTGAGTCGCCAGGACTATCGCTTCCGTTACGACAGCGGCGTGCAACTGCACTTGCTGGGTGATAGCCTGATGGGATGGATGGCATGGGACTGGATGCGGGCTGTCGACCTGCTGCTCGCGCGACCCGGCATCGATCCCCGCCGCCTCGCCATCCTTGGGGCCGTCGCCGGTGGCGGCGATCCGGCGGGCGTGGCCGCGGCGCTCGACCCGCGAATCACCACGTGCGTGCCGTTCAATTTCGGTGGACCGCAACCCGAATCGCGTTATCCATTGCCTGATGACGCCGAAAGCCGTTTCAATCTGCTGGGTGGAGCGTACTGGGAATCAACCCGCGGGCTGCGTCTAGGCGGTCGCGACGATTTCTTCCCTTGGGTCATTGTGGCCAGCACTGCGCCGCGACCACTGATCCACGCCCACGAGTTCGCCTGGGACGAAGCCCGCGATCCGGCCTGGAGCCGGTATCGCAAGATCTGGGGCGATTTTTACGGAGCGGCCGACAAACTAGCCGCCACCTACGGCAAAGGAACACTGAAACAGCAAGCGCCTGAGGCATCCCATTGCAATAACATCGGCCGCTTCCATCGGCGACTGATCCACCCCGCGTTCGCTCGCTGGTTCAATATTCGCGTCGAAGACACGGACGAATACAGCCAACCTGTCGACAGCGCCCAACTTATGTGCTGGACTCCAGAACTGCGGCGCCAGTTGGGACCGCTGTCGTTCAACGAAGTTCTGCGGTCGCTCGGAAACGAGCGTGTCGCGCGTTTTTCCGCCGAACTCGCCACCCAACCGCTGCCCAAGCAACGCCAAATACTGCTTGAGGCGTGGGGCCCGCGCCTGGGTTTTCAGCCACCTGTCAACCCGCCCCGCATCGTTAAATCCACGACCGATCCGACGCCACCGGCACCTCGTGGTGAAAACGCCGGTGGCCAGGTTGCCGACAGCAATTCGATGGTTCCGCGAGTGGAACGGACGGTCCTGGAGATCGAACCGGGCATCGTCGCGCCAGTGTTGATTTTGACCGCTCATGATCGGCCGTCGGACAAACCGGGCCGAGCCATCGTGGCGATCGCCGAAACGGGCAAAGCCGCCTTGCTTCGCGCTCGTGCGCCACAGATCGACGAACTGCTCAAGCGAGGCTTTCTGGTCGCGCTTCCCGATTTGCGTGGAATGGGCGAGACGGGTTGGCGAGGTTCACGCGGCCGCGAGTCGGCAACCACGGACCGGTCGGCTAGCTTGCAACTGTACGGCGAATCGTTTGTCGGACAACGACTCCGCGATTTACGAGCCGTGCTGGCGCATTTGCGTCAGCGGCGCGATGTGGCGCCGAACAAAATTGGTCTATGGGCCGAGTCGTTCGCTGAACCCAACGCGGCGGAGACCGTATTCAGCGTGCCTCACGGCGTCGATGGCTGGCCAAAGTTCTCTGAACCCGGATGTGGCCTCGTCGCATTGTTGGCCGCCGTATATGACGAGCGACTCGCGGCGATACAGATCGTGGGCGGGTTGTTGGACTATCGGTCGGTACTCTCGTATCACTCGGTGCTTGTTCCCCACGACGCCGTCGTGCCGGGAATGTTGCAGGCGGGAGATCTGCGGGACCTGGCGGCGGCGATCGCCCCGCGTCCGCTACGCATTGCGGCACCAGTTAATCACCTGAATCGCGTCGTGGACACGGACGCTTTAAGGGCCGAATACACACGCCCCATGGCGACCTATAACGCGGCAGGCGCCGAAACGGCCCTGTCGCGTGCTGTTGAACCCGGCTCGCCAGCCCGCTGGTTCATTGAAAGGATTGAATGACCACCAATCGCCTCATCAGGCCGCAGGCCTTGGTCGCCTAACTCCGTTTCATGACTTTGGTCGTCGCTAGATGAATTCGCTGAGCAGTTCCTTCCGAGGGGCGGCGATGACGGTTCGTTCCACCAGTAACCCCTTCTTTTCAATCACAGCTGACGCGATCCGAGCGGCCTCTTCCACCGAAGCCACGTCACCGGTGAATGTCACGAAACCTTTGCCGCCAATCGCCATGGCGAGGTGCAGCGTTACCAGCTGAATGTTCGTCGCTTTCACCGCTGCGTCGGCCGCTTCGATGATCGACGCGACACTGAACGACTCGACCACTCCCAAGGCCCGAAGTTCTGGAAGATGGCCGACGCCGCTAATCGCAGGAAACACGGACGGATGGACGTTCGGGATCACGAAGTGGTCCACGAGCGTGTGGGCGGCCGTGCGAATCCCCGACTCGATGCTCGCCTGCACGGCGTCCACCGATCCGCTGATCAACACCATGTATTTGCCGGGGCAAATGGTGCGATTGACCACCAATTCCACATTCGCCGCCTTGAGGATCGAATCAGAGATTTCGAACCCCTTGGCGATGCTTGATGTTTCAATGATGCCGATCGCGTTGCCTTTTTTCATAGTCGCACTTCAGATTAAGACGCGGTGATGGTGACGTAGCGGCTGTCGATTGCGGAGACTTGGCCGGAGATACTCGCGTGGACAGGGCAGCCGAGAGCCTTCTCGTCGACGTTGCCGATCACATCGCCTCGTCGGACCGTGTCACCTACTTGGACTGTCGGCCTGGCGGGCTGGCCGATGTGGGCGGCGAGCGGGATCGTGACTTTACGTGGCTGTGGATTGGTCCGCGCGAATTCTGCCTTGCGATCGTACGGTTTAAGACCCAGACGTTGATACAAAGTCTCGATCGGAATCTCGCGTCCCTTGCGAGCCGGATGCGGCGGCAAGAACAGGTCTTCCAACTCTTCGGCCGTGCGACTCATCTTGTTTTCGCGCAACAGCGCCTTAGCGTCGACGCAAATGTTTTTCGGATCGAGTTGCTCGGGGCACGCGATCAACGAGCAAACATTGCATTCGCAGCAGTACTGCGCCCACAAGCTTGCCCGGGCTTTCGATTCGCCCGTCATCAGCAGCGTCCGCATAACCCGGTGCGGTTGAATGGGGTACCCCAGGATGTACCGTGGGCAAAGCTCGGTACACAGCGAGCATTGGTCGCATTGGCCATGACCAACGCGGGTGTACTGTTCGCGTGGAGAAATCTTACGTTTGATCAAATAGTGGTCGCGCGGCAGCGGAATGAGGCCGCCCATGTTCTTCGCGATCGGATCATCGATCGACTTGGCGACACCGCCCATCATGATTCCGCCAGTCAGCACGATCGGATCACTGACCGAGCATCCCCCGGCGAGTTCGAGGCAGTCGCGGATCGAAGTTCCGACCGGCACGATCGTGGTGATCGGTTTCCCAACGGCCCCCGTGACCGTGACGTACTTGTCCACCACCGGTTGCCCGGCGATAGCGTCGGCGACATTGACGATCGTTTCGACGTTGTCGACCACGCAGCCAACCGACAACGGAATTCCACCTGGTGGGATTTGCTTGCCGGTCGCTTCGTAGACCAACACGTACTCATCGCCAGCCGGGTAGACGTCTTCGTAGACGAGAATGTTGTATCCGCGACGAGTGGCTTCGGGCCGGTAGGCGGCGATCACGTCCTCGTTTTTGCGTTTCACCGCGAGCGTGACTTTCGGGGCACCCGTGATTTCTTGCATGATCGCCAGTCCGGCGAACATCTTCTCGCGGTCCTGCCGCATCGTTTCGCGGTCTTTGGCGAGTAGCGGTTCGCATTCGGCGCCGTTGGCGATGATGTGCTCGACCTTCGAATCGAGTTTTTTATAGGTGGGAAAACCCGCGCCACCGGCACCGACTACGCCCGCCGCGCGAATCCGTTCCAACATTTGCTGACGATCCACGTCCGCGTTCCTCCCCTATCTATCGGCAGCCATGGACAACGGCGCTATCCGCCGTGTCACCCCCGACCGGGTGAACTTTGCCGGTCATGCCGGGAAATCCGGCAGGCCAGCCACAGTCACACTGTACTTTGCCTCTCGGACCTTGGCGAGGTGCTCAAAAGGCGTATTTCACCATCCAGTCGATCGTCACCGCTTCACCGGGCGCATCCGGCGTTAGCAGCGAATCGGGAATCTGGCCGACACG
>JBJTOW010000016.1:0-4248 GCA_046074805.1 Planctomycetota bacterium
CGTCTGCTTGAGCTTTCCTGGGAAAGCTCGTTGACCTCGCGACAATCGGCGGACGAACTGTTCGCTCGACTGCGCGAATCCCACGCGGCCGACGAGTCACTCGCCTATGCGGGCGCCCTCGCAAAGATCAAACAGCGAAAGTATCCCGAAGCGGCAACGCTCATGGAAGAACTCGCCAAAATCGATCCCGTCAATCCAAACTATCTTCGCCCGCGAATCTGGCTCGCCGTCCTGCTGCGAAAGCCCGAGCCGGCGGTGGCTGCGCTGAACCGCTACATCGGCAAGTTTCCGCCCGCGCCGATGCTCGACGCTTCCGACAAGGCGGCTGAAAAGCCGGATGCTGGGAAGCCGGAAGCTGGGAAGCCAGATGCTGGGAAGCCGGATGCTGGGAAGCCGGATGCCGCCGATGCGTTGGCGCAACTGGCGGCTGAGAACGAGCGGCTGGAATGGCTGCGTTTCGCGGGGCGGATTCATGGATTTCTGGAAGGCCCTGGTGTCGGTAGCGGTATCTCCGAGGTGGCGTTGGCCGACTACCGCAAAAAGCTTTTCGCCGGATTGGCGGAAAAACGCAAAGCGGCGTTCCTGGAAGGCCGCGACGAAGTCGTCGACAGCTACCTGGGCCGCAAGGACGACCAAGACGCGACACGGGAAAAGGTGCGCCGCGATCAGGAACAGCAGCGGGACGAGCGACTGACGGCATTGGACAAAGAACGCGAACAGAACGAACGCCGGGCCGCCGAACTGAACAGCGAGCGGACGCGCCTGCGTTCCGAACTCTCCGATCAGTTGGCCGAATTTCAGCGGCAGGATCGGCCGCTGGCCGACCAGTTTAACCGGCTGGAAGTGCAAGCCGCTCCGTTGCGACGCGAACTGCTATTCATTGACAACGACATCGCCCGACTCGAAGGACTGCTAGGTCGTGAACGCAACCCGGCCATCCGCGATCAGATTCGACGCGATATTTCCCGCCTAGATGCCTCCGGAGACCGCTTGCAAGGAAACCTGGATGTCGTCCAGCGGCAAGGGGCCGTGCTCGCTGCCCAGCGGGCCGACCTGCAACGACAAGCGGCTCAAGTCCAGGCGAGCATCGGCCGACAGCTCGATGGCGTCGAACGCGAACAGGCCGGCTTGCAAAAGCGGGCGAGGGCCGCAGACGGCGAGGAACGTCGCTTACGCAGCGCCAATCTGGGCGATTCCGGGCAGTTGCGAGCGATGGCCAGCCAGTCCTCGGCCTTCACAACCTATGTCCCATACCCGCTCGAAGAAGCTCGCCAGGAACTACTCGATCGCTTGCGCTGATCCGCCGAGTCACGTCCAGCTTGCGATCCGTCTTAATGCGGCCGACTTTCCGTCCACCGAGACGCTTTCCCGGAGATGAAAGCGTCAGGCCGAACGGGGCTGCTGGCGCACGTGCGCTGTCGCGAAATCCGCGACAGCGTCGTCGATGGTCGACACGATCTGGAACTTTTTTCGATCCAACGCCGTGATGTGGAACACCTCGCGGACAACCGGATTCATGCCGCACAATCGCATGACGCCTTGGTGCGCCGCCACGCGCCGCTCCAGCCTCAGCAGCACGCCCAAAAACCAACTGCTGGTCCGCGCCACCACCGATAGATCGACCACCAGCTTCGCAGGCTTGTAATGCTCAACGAAGTCCAGCAGTTCGTTTTGGAAATCATTGATTTCCCGCAAGTCTGTCTGACGCACGTTGGGTGTCAAGACAGCGACATCGCCACGGTGCTCCACGGAGAAAAAACGTGAAATACTCATCGCGAGCACTCTTCCTTGCCTGAGCGCACCACAGCGGGAACGCGAATACGATATCGTTTCGGGACGAAAAGTAACTTCCCTGAATGGAATTTTGGGTTCAACGTAAAAAGGGGGGATTGGCACTGGAAACGCTTCTCTCACTCGCCGATCAGGTCGCGGCCGCCGCTCGCGCCGCCGGCGCGCTCGTTTCCATCCCGACCGAAATCAAGCCGCTCGGCGATCAAGGCACCGAGTTCAGCGTTCGGATTGTCGGCCCATTGGCTCGCAAAGCGACGCCCCGAGTGACGCCGCTTTCGGGCAACCCATTCTTGCCCTACGAGACGGCGTTGCATGTGGCCGACCTGCCGCCCCACCATGTCTGTCTTCTGAACAAGTTCAATGTGGTCGACCGACATCTACTTGTGGTGACTCGGGATTTCGCCAGCCAGCTTGAACCGCTCAACGCCGATGATTTTTCCGCGCTCGCCATCTGCCTCGCGGCCGCTGATGGGGTCGGCTTCTACAACGGGGGACCGGCGGCAGGCGCCAGTCAACAGCATAAACATCTGCAGTGGATTCCCGTACCGCCCCGCGATCTGCCACTCACTGCTCAACTTGAAACCCGTCGCGATGCGATGGCGGTCGTGTTAGCCCGCCAGTCAACGGAAGCCGGTTTCAAGATGCAACTCGATAGCCAGCCGACTTGGCCTTATCGACACGGTGTCGCCCATTTTGCCGTTCATGAATTCGAGGACGAGTCGGTGTGTGGCGCATCCACGGGCGTTGTCGTAACACCTGAGGCGGCTGCCCGGATTGGGGCTAGCCTGGAACGCACTTACCGCCGCTTGCTCGACACCTGTGGATTGGTGGCGAGCTCCCACAAGTTACCCCCGTACAACCTACTGGTCGCTCGGAGGTGGATGCTGCTCGTTCCGAGACGCTGTGAATTCGCCGCCGGTATTTCGCTCAACGCGTTGGCGTTCGCTGGCGCGCTGCTCGTGAAAGATCGTGAACAGTGGGAAACGCTGCGGAAGTTTGGCCCCTGGCGCGCCTTGCGGACGATCGCTTTCGAAGTGGACGGCCGACCAATTGAACCAGACGCCTCAACCGAATGATGGCGACCACGTTGTCTTCCATCCCTCGTCCACCCGCCCTCGTCCACCATCCCCGGTCCCGCATCCCTGGTCCTGCGTCCCTGGTCCTGCGTCCCTGGTCCCTCATCCCACGTCTTGCGCTTCGCTTCTCGCAATTCGCTCGTCAGTCCGCTCAACCCGCTCGACGACGGCCGCCTTCGCGTGTTTGAAAACGGTCTCCGCGCGACAGTCGTCGAAAGTCCTCGAACGACAAAATGCGGGGCTCGTCGCCATCGCTCGCGAACGTTCGATCGGCAAGCATATCGCCAACATCACGTGTCAGCTCGGATGATCCGCTGGCCGCCGTTTGATCCTCTGCGATTTTTTCATGGGCTTGGGCCGCCAGCAGGCTCGCACGTGCGGCACGGTATTCTCGCCAATCGATGGCCCCCGTCTCCCATTGATGCGTCAATTCCCTCAGCAATACCAATGATCGCCGGCCGCTCTCCATGCGCATATCGCACTGCCCTTCGTGGATGAGTTCCGATCGGTTTGGCCATCGACGAGTCGCGCCTCGTCGAGGCGACTGCTTCATTCGATACGCAATTCAGGACCGCTCGCCAAGAGCGATTGTTAGCGGTGAAAGGAGGGCAATCGCGGTTTCGCGAATCGTGAAATTGTGCCGTTCAGCGAACGTGCGATGAATGTGGCGGCAAGGAAGAATGGCGAATCCGCGCCGGCGGCGCCGTGGCGGCCGCCGCGCGGAGAAGCCGTAGAGTTAGCCACGCTTTCCGTCCGATCAACGTTCGGGGTGGCTAAACTGCCGGATTAACTTCCGTACTCATCCACCTCCGGCATCCAGGGAAGGATGCGAAACCCGATCGACTTGTCCCCAACCGTTCTCCGGCCAGGAGCAGACTCGCATGACGCGGTCCGGTCGACTCGCTTTCCTGTTGTCGTCGCATTGGCTAGCCAGCCTCGGCTTGGTCGCCATGCTCGGCAACCTTTCAGCGGGACAGGCTCCGAAGTCGCCTAAACCGGGCTCCGGCATTTCGGCCACATCGAACGGCTCAGCGAACGGCTCAGTGAACGCGACTCGGTCGGGTGTTGCCCCGAACGCCGCCGCTGTGGGCGGGAATCGTGTTGGCCCTCGAACACAGACAGGCACACGTTCCCCTGCGGCTCCCGGCGCCCCTAGGTCAGTTCCGGCGGCCGAAGATAATCGCACCGCCGACAGTACCATCGCCGCTCGAGTGGCGGCAGCCAACACGGCCAGAACCGACACCGCGGGAATCAATTCCTCCGGGACTGATACGGCTAGGACGGATACCACGGGCGCTGAAACGGCGAACGCAGAGACGGCGAACCCAAATCTCCTCGCCGCCACTGGGGCTGCGACCGGGGATAGCGGAGGCGTCAGCGC
>JBJTOW010000017.1:0-5767 GCA_046074805.1 Planctomycetota bacterium
CGGAAATGGGGCGGCCCTCTCGTCGCCTCCAATCGGCAATATCGATCTGAGTGGCTACGAGGAAGATTGTTCCCCCGTCGTGGTCTGCTCTCCTGTGTGGGCTCATCGCAGCGGCGTGTTCGGTGAAATCATGGTCCTCCGAGCACGCGGCGTCGAAGTGGCCTATGCAGTGCCGATCGATGGCGCGATCGTCCCACCACCCGTAGTGCCTGTCCAAGTCGGACCGACCGCCATCGCCGATCCCGATTTCTCGGCCGGTTTTCGGACTGGCTTCACTTACGCGTTAGACGATTGCAGCAGCGTCTCGCTGACTTACAGTCGCTTTCAAAGCAGCAGCACCGACGTGGTCGGCACCACGGCGCCGCTCGTCTTGCGGAGTCTGGTATTTCATCCCGGCACCGCCAACGCGGGCTCGGATTTCCTGGATGCCTCCGCCAATTTGGATGTCGGCTTTGACCTGATCGATGTCGACTATCGGGGTACCTGGTTCGCCGACAAACTGTGGTCAGTTAACTACCTGGTGGGAGCTCGCTATGCAGGTATGAAGCAAGATTTTCGGGGCGTCTACTCCGGCACGGGAACCACCGACACGCTTGTCAGCAACATGAATTTCGACGGCGGCGGCATGCGGATTGGCCTCGACGGAATGCGTTTCGCCCGGAACAGCGGCTTCCTGGTTTACGGCAAAACATCGGCCAGTTTCGTGGCCGGTGAATTGCGCGGCCGTTATACCCAAAGCAGCGATGTCGACCCAATCATCGTGGATACGACCTGGAAGGCTGGCCGCGTCCTCAGCATTCTCGAAATGGAGATTGGAGTTGGCTGGCAAAGTTGCGATCGCCGCTGGCGACTGACCTGCGGATACATGATAGCTAGTTGGTTAAACGCAGTCCCCCAGAACGAATGGATCAGCGCGGTTCAGACTAACAATTTTGCCAATTTGAGCAATACGATGAATCCTATCACCTTTGACGGTTTTAACACCCGTCTTGAATACCGCTGGTAAAGAGATTTACGGTTCCGTCCAGCCATTCGACCTTCTCAAGGCCGAGTCAGCTCATGCTGACTCGGCCTTTTTTTTTGCGTTCGGCCATCGCCTGCGCAACCCCGCAAGCCTGCGAAATCGTCTGCGCGACCTCGCGGGCCTGCGAAACCGGTAGGCGCAGGGAATTTGGGCCAGAGATTGTTGACAATCCGCTCTTCCCAAACTAGCGTGCCATCTGATGTTAAAAGCCAGTCATTTAGTCGGTTTTTGTGGTCCGGCTCTCTCCGTACCATTGAGTTATCGCCGCGCTGTCGCCACCCGAGAGTGCCGGCTTTGAGTGTATGCCCTGCCATTTAACCACATAGACGTTCGGAACCTGACTGTGCCCAGCCTGCATTTTTGCTGCGTTTTCCCGCAGAATTCCGGTTCTCGCTGAGCCAACCCACGCTAACGCGGAGTCAATTTGCGATGTCGATAAAACACAAATCCAAAGCGAATCGAACAGCCGCCGCGTTAACACGTCAGCTCCGCCGAACGCACAAGCGAAGGAATTATCGGCCGCTCTTTGAGCAGTTCGAAGATCGTCGCATGATGGCGATCATCAACTATAACGCGGCGACCGACCTGTTGAGTTTCACGGCGGATGCCGGCGATGCCGACAATGTCAGCGTCACGTCCCCCGCGGCCAACATGGTGCGGATTGTCGTTGGCGGTGGCGATACCATCTCGCTCACAGGCGATGCCAGCTTCCCCGCTTTCACCCTTACCGGTGGGTCACAACTGGACATCGATACCTCCCTGGCGCCGGCGGCGGATTTCAACGTCAATCTTGGCGACCTGAGTGATACGCTGACGTTTGGGCTGGCGAATCCGAGCAACGGCGTGACCAATGTCAATCTCCAAGGAGACGCAGGCACAGACACTGTCACGCTGAACGCCCTGACGATCGCGGGCAACTTGACCGTAGTTTCAGAAACGATCAATCTCGGCGGTATTGTGACGGCCAGCGGCAACGTGACGCTCACCGCCGTCAACAGCCTGACTGACGGCGCGGACGACGACGTCGCGGACATCGTGGGAGGCGTGGTGTCTCTAACCGTGACCGGCGCCGACAGCATGATCGGGTCTGGTGCCGCCGATTTCCTGGAAGTGGATGCGGCAACCCGGTTGGACGCTGCCACCAACAACGGACTCATTGCTTTGAAGAATGTGTCCGGTAACCTGCCGCTCGGCACGATCAATGCCGGCGCCAACTTCATTTTTCTGACCGCCAGGAACGGCGCGATCACCGATGCGAACGGCTCGATCGTCAACTTGACCGCGGCGAACGGCGTAAGCCTGACAACGACCGGGAGCAGCAGCGCGATCGGCACGGCGGGCGATGCAATCGAGTCTGCGATCGGAGCGCTTACGGCCAAGACCAACGACGGCGGCATTTACATTGCCGATTTAAACGGGCCGGGACTGATCGTCAACTCCGTCCTGGCGAAGGAGATGGGCGAAACGCCATACGTCAACGGCAGCAATCAGATCGTATTGAACGCCGGTAACACCCAAGGCACGAATGATGTGTCCATCTCCGCCACGGGCCCCATCTTGCTCGGCGTCGTTACCGCCCATCGTGCTGCCACGATTACCAGCACCGGAGGCAGCATATTAAACTTGGCTGAGAACTCGGTCACCATCCTCGCCCAGAGCGGGAACTTTGTTGCCAGCGGCACGGTCGGCCTGGAAGGCGGCGCCATTTTATCGATGGTCCAGACCTTCAGCGCCAGCACGACCAACGGTGGGATCTTCCTGACTCAAGGAATTGTGAGCAGGGCGGTATCCGTCGTTGCCGGTGGCGCGGCCAACAATGTGTCCGTGTCAAGTAATGCCGCGAGCCTGACCATCCAGACCATCACAGCCCTGGGCAACGTGACCGTTAGCAACAGCGCCGGGTCGTTGCTTGATGACAACAATAGTTCGACCAAGATCACGGGCCAGAATGTCTACTTGACCGCAGTGTCTGGCATTGGAATTGTCGCCGATCCCCTGGATACCACCGCGATTGACACATTGTCCGCGACGGTTACCAATGGCGCCACGAGTGGCACCCCCGCCGCGCCCATCTATATCGATAACACGGGCACACCTAGCTCCGTAGCGGCCAAGACCAACGCCGGCAACGTGACGATCACTTACGCGGGAGGACCACTCACATTTGTCGGGAGCACGCAAGTACTAAACGCGTCGGGCACGGCCGCGACCTTCGAAACAACGAATGGCGACATCAAGCTGGGCCTCGTCGATGCTGGCGCCAGTAATATCAGCATCACCGCCGACGGAGCGATTCTCGATGACGTCAACGACGCAGTGGTCGATCTGCGCGGCGGTATGGTCACGTTACAGGCGAGCACCGGGATCGGCGCTGTCGCTAATACAATCGACACCGACGTCACCGCTCTTAGCGCGAAGACCATCAGCGGGGGCGTCTTCATTCGGGAAGCGAACTCGATCACCGTGAGTGCGTCGACGACGACAGGCGACATCGACGTGCGCACTGACACGGGCAACATGACGGTCGGACTTGTGTCCGCTTCGAGCCAGGTCACACTCCAGTCGGGCGGCGCCATCTTGGACGGCAACGCCGCTAACAATAATGTGGCGGGCGCCACGCTCGTCTTGGTCGCGGCGAACGGCATCGGTTCCGGCGGCGATGGGCTGGAGACCTTGGTTGACTCCGTGTCGGCCAACGGCGGAACGGGCGGCGGTCTGTTGATCGCCAATACCAAACCCCTCACCGTAACCTCGGCGACGGCCACGGGCGGGGCTGTAAATATTTTCGCCATAGGCAGCATGACGCTGACGGGGGCCGTAATCGCGACCGGCCAGGACGCCACTCTAAGTGCAACCGGCCCATTGATCGATGCAAACGCCGGCAATGACATCACCGCCGACTCGGTCACGTTGAAGGCCTCGAAGATCGGCGATTCCGGCAACAAGCTTGAAACCACCACCGCTGCCCTCACGGCCACGACGACGGCGGGGGGCATTTTCTCGAGCAACACGGGTGCGACTCTCGCACTCAATGCAACTGCGGCGGGAGCGGCGGCCGACATTGATCTCAACACCACCGGCAACATCGTTCTGGGTGCCGTCACCGCTCAAGGCGATACAGTCAAGTTGCTCGCGGGTGGCGCGATCACCGACGGCAACGACCCTCCCGTCACGGTCAACGTTACGGCCAAGAAGGTCGAGCTCACCGCCCCTAGCGGCATCGGCACCGCGCTCAACCCGGTAGAAATGGACGTGGATGTGGTGATCGCCGCGAACGGCGGTGCGGCCGGCTCCTTCATCACTTTCACTGGCCCGCTGCTGCTGACAGAAACGGCGTTGGAAGCCGCCGGCGTCGGCACGCTCACGTTCGATGCCGAATCCATCACGATCGAAAACATCGCCGACAATACGGCAACCATCGCCGCAGGTCGCTCCCTCGTGCTGCGAACGCCGGCCGGGGCCATTGTGTTTCTCGATGCCACCGACACCATCGAGACGTCGGGCGCCGGCACCATCACGGTCCAGGCTGGGACGGAGGCAGGCAGTGGCGAAACTGCGGTGGCGGTGCTGGGCAATCTCAAGACGGCCGGTGGAAGCATCCTGATCGAGGCCGACCGCACCATCACCATCGGCCTGCTGGACGCCGGCACCGGGGATGTCACTGTCAAGTCCGAGACGAGCATCATCATCGACGGCAACGGACCAGCCCTGAACATCATCGCCGGATCGACTACGCTGAGCGGGGCGGGCCGAACCGACCGCGTGGCCGAAATCGACGAGACTTTCCGCATCGCGGAGGCTGCGGCCAACGGCGCTGAGGCGGCCGCGTTGCAGGTGGCGGCCGATGCATTGGGCAGCGGACAGGCCATCCTCGATGCCGAGGTGGCAACACAAACCGGCGTGGTGGCGGCCGCTGAGATTGACGCAGCTACCAAGAATGCGGCGTACGTCGAACAACAGGATCTGGTCAACGACCTGAGCATCTCCGCGACGGCTGCGAACACTGCCGCGGCATTGGCCGGCGCCGCGTCCGCGATTGCGATTGTCATTGGCGGCGCCGCGCAAGCTATTCCGCTCACGGGTGACCTCGGTGCGCTAACCATTGCCAACGGTGTGGCCGCCGTCGGTATTGGACTTCAAGTCGTTGCAGCGGGATAAGGCATCGGCCTGACCGTGGAATCGATTGCACTGGTCGATATTGCCGCCGCCTCCACCGAAGCAGATTTCATCTTGAACTCAGCGAAGGACAGGTTGGCGTTGGGCATTGTGGTCCAGCAGGCCTTCGCGGAATCCAGTTCGATCACGCTGGCAGCTGCCGCCAACGCGGCGATCGTTCGCGACGCTTCGGAACGCATTCGCGACCAGGCCGTCCTCGCCCGCGATCAGGTCAATGTGATCGGCACCTTCGCCACACCGCTCGGCATTCAAGTGACCGGAGTGATCAATGTAACCGCCGGCCCGACCGACAGCTATCTGCAGGTGGTCGGACCGACGGCCTTGGACCTGATTCAGACCACCGGCAGCGTCACGCTGATCTCGACCGGGACGATCACGGACGCCGACGCCGGTCCCGGCGCCGATATCCTCGGCACCGGTTTGCGGATCATCGCGGTCGGCGGCATCGGCTCGGCGGCTGATCCCATCGAGACGCGCGTCGGTGTCCTCAACGCAGCCAACACCTCGGGCGGAGACATTGCAATCGCTAACACGGCCGGTACGCCGGCGGCGCTCGACATCACGGGC
>JBJTOW010000018.1:0-3144 GCA_046074805.1 Planctomycetota bacterium
CGCGTTTGGTGCGGCAGAAGACGATCGCCTGCCGTGGTTGCTCGCGGTCGAGCAGTTTGAGCAAGAGGTCGAACTTTCGTTCCGATTCGACGGAAAAGTAGTACTGGTCGATCGTGTCGACGGAGAGGTTTTTGGGCGAGAAGTTGAGCACTTCCGGCTCATACATGTATCGTTCGGCAAGCCGGCGAATCGGCGGCGGCACGGTCGCGCTGAGCAATAGGGTTTGGCGGTCCCGCGGACAGCGCCGCAAGATTTTTTCGATGTCGGGCCGGAAACCGATGTCGAGCATCCGATCGGCCTCGTCGAGCACCACGCACCAGACGTCGTGCAGGGTGAGCGTGCCGCGGCTGAGGTGGTCGAGCACTCGACCGGGCGTGCCGACCACGATTTCCGCGCCGCGTTGTAGCTTGTCGATTTGCCCGCGGATCGGCTTTCCACCATAAACGGCGACACAGCGGACCTTCATTCCCACGGACAGTTTGTTCACTTCATCGTGGACTTGAACAGCGAGTTCGCGGGTGGGAACGAGGATAATCGCCTGCACGCCCCGGACCTTCCCGGGCGGCGACAACAGTTCGAGGATCGGGATCACGAACGAGGCTGTCTTGCCGGTTCCAGTGCGGGCTTGGCCGAGAACGTCGTGGCCGTCGAGCACCAGCGGAATCACACCGGCCTGGATCTCGGTCGGACGCTGATAACCGGCGAGTTTCAAGGCGCGGCGCATCGCGCGCGAGAGATCGATCTCCTCGAAGGTTGTCACCTTCGGCTTGGCACCGGCTTCCGATCCGTCGGGAACCGCTGCCTCGCTTATGTCAGTGTCCGCAGCGGGGCTTTCCGACTGCGCGGGAGAGACGCCGTCAGCGGGGCTAGGCGAGATGCTTTGCAAGCCGTCGGGCGAAGCATCAGCCGAAGCGTTTAGCGGGAAGGCAGGCGGGGAAGGGGCTGGGGAGTGTTCTGGGGTAGGAGTCAAGTCGTCGTTCATCACGTTCCTGTGGTCTTGTCACGATGTCTTATCGCTGGCCGGCTTTCGGCCCACGGTTGGTCGCGGTGCGCGGCGAAACGATGGCTACGGCGCCGGTTTCGCGCCCGCGTTCGGTTCCGCGTCCTTGTTTTTGTTTTGGGCGCGGTAGGTCTTCCATTTATCGAGCGCTTTTACTCGCTGGTTGTTATCCGCGAATCCCGCGGTGATCGGATTGAACAGGTAGGGCTGAGTCATTTGGATCCGGTCAAACCCGTAGGCTTTGAAATCTTGCTTGGTCACGTGGATGAGCGAGGCGAGCGCCACATCGCGGAGTTGGGTGTTGATGTTGACGTTGTTGACTTGCCAAGTGCCGATCGGTTTTTCGTCGGCGAGCGCCCCCTCGAGCAACGGAATGTGGCTTTCGTCGCCGAATTTGGCGATCGCCACCAAGGCGTACTGCTTCATGTGCCCTTGGATGTTGGCGTTTTTCAGCAGCCGCTCGGCGGGCGGCAAGGCGTCTTTCATTTCGTACTGCATCGCGAGCATGATGCCCTGGTACGCCTGGAAATCCTCGCCGCGGCGGATCCAGGCGCCGAGCAATTTGCGGACGGAATCGCGGTACGGCCCGCCGGTGATCGCGGCTCGGAATGACTGCTGGTAGCACAGGTTGAAGATGTTTTGCGCCGTCGCTTGGTTGTTGTTGTCGGTCGCTGTTTCCACCGCGACGAACAGGATCGCGAGGATCGAGCCGATCGGCGGCTCGGTGGAGTGCATCTGCAACATGTTTTGGACTTCGCTAACCCGCGTTTGCAGCGCCTCGGAGGCTGACCGTCCGCCTTTGGAAGCCAATAAAAGAAACTCGGATTCCGCGCGATACATTTCCTTGAAGAGCGACTTGATCGCGGTCGCGTCGCCCAGCTGTTTCCGCAGCGATTCCCAACCTGGCAATGGCGGTTCGCCCTCGTCCGTGCCATTCATGAACCGTTCGAGTCGATTGTCCAGTTCCAATTCGCGGACCAATGTCAAGATCCGCTGGCAGCGGTAACGCACTTCGCGATCGATGTTTCGCGAGCCCTCTTCGAGCTGCGGGAGCGCGCCGGAGCCCGCCTTGAGCAACTCCCGAGTCGCTTGCTCGCGGACTTGGAACTGATCATCGCCCAGCATTCCGACGAGCCGCTTGATCGCCGCTTCATCGAGTCCGCTTGTGGGACTGTCGGCGGCAAGGCATGCACTCACCGGGATAGCAGGCGGGCTGGCTAGCAGAAAGACTGCGAGGACGAAAGCGGTGGTCAAGAATATCGAGGACGAAGCAGAAGGAGGAAAGGCAGAGGGGGAAAAGGCAACGGGGGACCAGAAAATTCCGCGCACGAGATTGGGGACGAGTCCAGCCGCACTGGAACGCACCGTGCATCGAACGGCAGAGGCACGAATTTCGCGGTCAATCCGCGGCGAAATGTCACAGCGGCGCATGGTCCACCTTCGACGGGCGCGTGGAATGTCTCCAAAAACCGCGTCGTATTCTACGTGTTCCCAACACGTTGCGAAAGTCATTCCGGCCTCGTTTCGCGGTCGATGAGTCGGATTCGCCGAGCCAGAGCGTCGGACTGGGAAGTCCGTAGTACGGGGATTCCGCCGACTTGCGGCCTAGCCGTTGCAGCCGTTACACTTATCGTCGTAATGGGATTTGTGGCCGCTTGCAGCCTTGCCTGCTAAAGAGCCGATCTAGCGCGAGTTCCGCGCCACCCCGCTGGGTGGTGGCGGCCGGCTTGTTCGGATTCGTCCGGCCAAGTCCGCCATCTTCGGAGTTTCCGCCTGATGTCTCGCCGCCTGCTGCTCGACAACCTGCCCGAAACTGTTCGACCCGGCACTTCGACCCTGGCGGTGCATGCCGGCGAGGCGCATCACAAGCCGGCCGACGGCGTGACGGATCCGATCGTGTGCGCGGCGACGTACACGTTCGACGACACGCAAGCGGTGCTGGATTTCAACCGCGAGAAACTACCTCGCGAGGAATACGGGCGTTACGGCAATCCTGGCGAACGAGTTGTCGAAGGGAAGCTCGCGGCGCTCGAAGGCGGCCAAGCGGCCGTGCTTTACGCCAGCGGCATGGCGGCGATCGTCGGTCTGCTTATGGCGAAGCTCAACGGCGGCGACGAGGTCGTGTTCTTCGACGAGTGCTACCA
>JBJTOW010000019.1:0-4076 GCA_046074805.1 Planctomycetota bacterium
GGATCGCTGGCTCCGTAAAGCCCCGCCGCCAGCGTCAGCTGATTAATCGCTTCGTCCCGGCGCTCCCGCTCTTCGAGCAGACGCGCGAGATTGACACGAAAGGTGGCGGTTCGTGGCTCGGACTCGATCGCTCGACGAAACAACGTCTCCGCTTCGTCCATCCGGCCAGCTCGAATGGCGACTAAGGCGGCTTGATGTACAAAATGCGGCGTGCGCGGTTCGACTTTCAAAACTTGGGACAAATGATTCGCCGCCTCTTCGAACCGCTCGAGGTCTATTAATGCCTGCGCGTAGTTCGCGTGAATCGCCGTCGACTGAGGCGCGATACGAAGCCCCTCCTCGAAGACCTCCAGGGCTTCGTCGGTGCGGCCCTCCTTGTGCAATTCCAACCCCAAGTTCGCTGTGACGCGATGCAAATGGGTCGCTGGCCGGCCGCGCCGCAGGACCTTTACGAGCACATCTCGCCACATTCCCGCGGCGCTGTGATAGTCGCGGTTTCGCTGGACGGTCGCGAGCCCCAGCGTTGCCGCGCAGGCGAGAAACGCAATCGATATGGCGACGACCACGGCTTGGGGAAGCGTGCCGGAACGCTGATCGTCGTCACGAGTAGCGATTGAATTGGCCGTGCATCGGCGGATTCCCGTGTGGAATGCGACGACAGCTGTGGCGATCACTAGCGCCGCGGGAAGATACATCCGATGCTCGAACGCCAAATCCTGAATCGGGACAATACTGCTGGTTGGAGCTAGTATCAGGAAAAAGGCCACGCCCGGAAATCCGGCGGCCGATCGGCGCCACGCGAGGATCACGCTGGCGACAAACAACCCGCCAACTCCGATCGCGGGCAAGGCCACGCCAACAATCCAACGGTTTTCCACCGGCCAACCATAGTCCAGGCAGAGTGGATTTGGCCACGCGACAAGGCTCAGGTAATGGGCGATCACGCCAGGTTGGCTGCGGAAATACTGCCCAGGAGTGACAGCGATCGTGCCGAAACCGGCGCTGCCGTCCTCCAGCAATACTGGCTTAATCCACCACAGTCCGGTTGCGAGCAACCCGCAGGCGGCGGTTACGGCCAACCACCTTCGACGCCAAGTCATCGGTGGCTGTGGAACGCCGTCGCCGGCGTGGAAGTACGACCAATCGTAGAGCCAGCCAACCGGAATCGCCATCAATCCAACTTCCTTGCTAGCGACGCTTACGGCCAGCGCGAACGCGGCCCCACAACGCCATCCCCAAGGACGAGGCGATACGCGGGCTTGGGCGAGGCACCATAAAACCGCGAGAAACGCCGCCGCCATCATCGATTCACAGCGCTGCACGATGTAGGTGACCGCCTGGGTATTTAACGGATGCACAGCCCAGAGCAACGCCGCGACAAAAGCGAGGTTGTCGGCAAAGTCCCCATAGACAGCGTCCAACCGCGGTGAACGGAGCGTCGCGCGAACAACGGCAAATAGCAACCAAACCGCCACAAGATGGACCGCCACGTTGACTAAGTGGTAGCCGAATGGATCGAGTCCACCCAAGGCGTAGTTCACAGCCAAGCTGAGATTCAAAAGAGGCCGGGAGCCACTGGAACGCGCGATCGTGAGCGGCTCGAACCGATGGATCGCCGGGTTATCGACGATCACGGCGTTGTCGTCGAAGACGAAGACGCCGGCGAAGCTGTTGGCGTAGACGGCGGCGACCGCCGCGGCCAGCACGGCGGCACGCGCGAAAAGTGGAGCAAGGGACGTGGCGGATTTGTTGGACGCGATCACGACGGCACGTTGCGAGGGTTTACGTAGACCGGCTTCGGAAAGCGGCGCCCGCGATCCAACGGCTTACGACCTCTTATGCCATCTCCATGTGGAGATTTGATGAAAAAACGGATGTTCGAACGCCAAAATCAGCGCTCGAACACCCGTCGATTATTACCGAGGTTTCTGTCCGATTTGGGACTACTTCTGTTGCACCCAGATGTTGCGGAAAGCGACCGGGTTGCCGTGGTCTTGCAAGAAAACGGCGTCGGGGCTAGGCCCCTCGTTGTGCCGACCCGGCGTATGGCTCTTCAGCTCCAAGTCGTCGTAAATCAACACGCCATTGTGCTTGATGGAGACGCGGGCGTTCTTGGTTTTCTTGCCAGCTTCGTCGTAACGGGCGGCGGTGAATTCGATGTCATAGGTTTGCCACGACAACGGCGGCAAGCACATGTTGACCGCTGGCTTGACCTGGCTGTAGATGCCGCCGCACTCATTGTTTTCGCCTTCCAGGCCGAACGAATCGAGCACTTGGCATTCATAGCGGCTTTGGATGTACACGCCGCTGTTGCCACGCCCTTGACCACGCGACTTGGGCATGAACGGAGTACGGAATTCGATGTGCAACGTGTGATCGCCGAGCTTGAGCTTGCTTTCGCAGTTGGTCGCGCCGAGCAAACCGCCTTCGACCAATTTGCCGTTGTTGAATTGGTCGGCGGAACTTCCATCGAACAGAACAACCGCGCCGGCCGGCGCTTTCATGCCAAGCGTCGGGCTCTTGCGTTCGACCTTCTTGAGCTCGCCGATTTTGTTTCCATCGCCGCTCGCGATGGTGATGACACCGTCCTTGATCGTGGCCGTGTGGTCGTCGCCCTTCATGACGAGCGATCCGTCGCTGGCTTTGCCCTCCGTCACTCGCCGTTCATCGCCGCGTTTCCAGCCATCGCCAGGTAGGCCACCTTTGTAGCCCACGCCACGGAACGCGCCGTCGCCGAGCGCAATGACTTGTCCACCCCACTTTTCGCCACCAATCTCCCCAACGTACTCGCCCTGGAATGCGAAGTCCGGCCCAGCCTTCGCGGGATCGGTTTCCGCTTCTCCTCCTGCTCCGCGAACGCCGGCAGGCACGCCCAGCAACAGCGTTATCGATAACGCGAAAGACATGGCTCGCAAAAACGCAGCCGACATTAGCCCCGCATGCCGCATGATCGTTTCTCCCTTCAAGACGGTGTGGAAAATTTCGCCTGGACCCTGACAAGAGGCGGCATTGTAACGAGCGACAACGCGGCGCGGGATGTCCGTTGGATGTTGTTCACGCCACCGTCGAATCACGAACGACTCGATTCCGTCCCAACGGCGCTTGGCACGGCGATACTAGCGGCCAGCCGCGACCAGTGGACGGAAGCGGGCAACGATGCCGCGGGCGGAACGCAGGCCGTCGACCGCCGCGCTGATGATGCCGCCCGCGTATCCGGCGCCTTCCCCGACGGGATAAAGGCCGTCGACACCCACAGCGGCCCGCGTCATATCATCGCGCGGAATGCGAACGGGCGAACTGCCTCGCATTTCGGGGCCGACAAGATGGGCGTCGCGGAGGAAGTCGCCGCGGAATTGGCGGTCCAGCGATGGCAGAGCAACACGGATCGCCCGCAACACGGCGGGCGGCAGGACGTTTGACAGATTCGCCGGCGACACGCCGCGTTCGTAGGAACAAGCGTACTTCGCTGTCGGGGCGGGCGTGCGATCGGCGAGGAAATCCGCGACTGTCTGAATAGGCGCGAGGTATTCGTTTCGTCCCAAGGCGAAGGCGATCGCTTCGTACCTGCGTTGCAGTTCGACTCCAGCGAGTGGATGCGGGCTGCCGAATTCCTCGGGGGATAATGTCACCATCACTCCGCTGTTGGCGAACGGGCTGTCGTGCCGCGAATTGCTCATGCCGTTCGTGCAAAACTGGCCCGGTTCGGAAACGCTGGGAATCACGATGCCACCGGCGCACATGCAAAACGTGAACACGTCGCGATCGCCTTTGGCGAGCAACGTGTAGTCGGCGGCTCCCAACAGCGTTCGGTAA
This sequence comes from Planctomycetota bacterium, assembly GCA_046074805.1. Taxonomy (GTDB): domain Bacteria; phylum Planctomycetota; class Planctomycetia; order Pirellulales; family Pirellulaceae; genus CAIXSC01. The sequence continues at coordinate 3,814 of JBJTOW010000019.1, forward strand.
TCGGGACGGCCGTATTTATGGCGGTCGACCTGTTCTTGGGGCTGCTCGATGCGCAGGCCCAGTTGGAACGCTTTGGCGACGAGCGGCACACCGCCGCTGTGCAGCATGGCATAGGTGTCGCGGGCGCTGTGGCCAATGGCGAGCACCACCAGCCGCGTGGCGATGTGGCCACTGGAAGTAAACACCCCGCGGACTTGGCCGTCCCGCAGATCCAAAGACTCGCAGCGGCACCGAAAGCGATACTCGCCGCCCATCGCCTCGAT
>JBJTOW010000020.1:0-2916 GCA_046074805.1 Planctomycetota bacterium
ATCCGCCTGCCACACCGCACCGATTGCCTAGATTCCCGTGGCCAATGGTAGCCGCACCGCCCTTAAGATCAAAGGGCATTCGCTCGCCAGTCGGAATCGGCCTGGACCAAAAACCGCTTTTTTGCCACCCTCCCCGCGTTCGCCAGCAGGAACCATTTCAACGCGGTTGGATGAGCCATAGGGACTTTGGGGACAGAGCGATGGTTGAGGTATCGGAAATCGTCAAAATGCAGCGCGACATGGTCGCGCGATGGCACCAGCACCCCATCGACAACCCGTATTCCGGATTCCTGGAAATCGCCTGCCAGCAACATGCCTTCAACTTCCAGTTGTGGCACGAAGAAGATATCGCACGCAGCCCGGATGTCGGCGACGCGCGAATCGCTCAGGTGAAACGCGCCATCGATCGCTTCAACCAGCAACGCAACGACTGGATCGAGAAGCTGGATGTCGCCATCAACGACCAGCTCCTCGCCCTCGGGGTAACCGCTCCGCCCGACGCCCGCCAAAACACGGAAACACCGGGAAGCGCCATCGATCGGCTATCGATTATCGCACTGCGGATCTACCACATGGACGAACAGTTGCAGCGGACCGACGCCACGCCTGAACATCTTGAATCCGTGCGTCATAAAATCGCCGTCTGCCTCATCCAGCAAGACGATCTCTCCAACTCGCTCGTCGAATTACTCGACGATCTGCGGGCTGGCCGCAAGCGACATCGGCTCTACCGGCAATTCAAGATGTACAACGATCCGACGCTCAACCCTTACCTGTACCGCGCCCAGACCCGCGCCGCGAACGTGTAATGCGAGCTGGAAACGCGAACGGATGACGCTTTGGCTGGAAGGCACGTCGCTTAACGAACTTCCCAGCCCTTCGCGATTTGACCATCGCAACGGACTCGGAAACGCGACCTATCCCGATCATTTCGCCCCGAAAAACCAGGCGTGACAACGCGGCCGGCGGCCGAAAACGCTTTAGGCGGCCGATTTCAGGCGTTCGAGCAACGTTTTCGCTTCATCCACACCGCCGGCGTCTTGGATGAACTCCAAAAGCGCCCGCATTTGTTCGGGCGTCGCTTCCAATTCGGATTCTGCGGCCAATTCGCGAAGCTCCTCCACGGTCAACGCCTCTTCCTGGGCCAATGCGTCGTCGTTCGAATCCATAGTGTCGCTCATGAGTACCTCCCGGTCCTGGCATGTCGCTCGGGGCCGCCCCGCGCAGACGCTCGCTGGAAACTTCGGCAATCCCGCGACCTTTCGACGCGTTCGAGTCGACTGGACGGCAAAGTCGAGCCAGCTTCACCTCTGGCACGCCCGGTGGTAATTTTTCCTGTCGTTTCCAGCCCCCTAACAGTCAGGCTTTTCCAATGCGTCACGTTCCGATCGCCAACCAACTGTTCCTCGCCAACCGCGACCGCCTCCGCAGCCTCCTGCCTCCGCGATCGGTGGCGATTGTCAATGCCAACGACATTCTGCCATCCAACGCCGATGGCTCCTTGCCGCTGCATCCAAACTCGGACCTGTTCTACCTGTCGGGCATTGAGCAAGCCGAGTCGCTGTTGCTGCTCGCCCCAGACCATTCCGACGAAAAGCTCCGCGAGGTTTTGTTCCTGCTGGAACCGAATGAGCTCCTCCGGATTTGGGAAGGCCACAAGCTCTCGAAGGCTGAAGCCACCGAGATCTCCGGCGTGAAGACCGTGAAGTGGCTCGCCGACCTGCGTTCCACCCTGCACATCGTGATGTGCGAAGCCGAGCACGTGTTTTTGAATTCCAACGAGCACAAGCGGGCGTCGATCGAGGTGGAGACGCGCGACGCGCGATTCATCCGCGAATGCCAATCCCGCTATCCCCTGCACCGCTACCAACGGCTGGCGCCACTGCTCCATCGCTTGCGGGTGGTGAAATCGGCGGCCGAAATCGATCTGCTGGAAGAGGCGATCCAGATCACCGACGCCGGTTTCCGCCGAGTGCTTGGGTTCGTCAAGCCGAGTGTGACGGAGCACGAAGTCGAAGCCGAGTTCGCCCATGAGTTTACTCGGCGCCGCGGCAAATTCGCTTACAACCCGATTGTCGCCGCTGGCGGCAACGCCTGCGTGCTGCACTACCACGCCAACGATCAGACCTGCCGCGATGGCGATGTGCTGCTGCTCGATGTGGCCGCCAGCTACGCGAATTACAACGCCGACCTCACCCGCACGATCCCGATCAACGGCCGTTTCACGCCCCGGCAGCGGGCCGTTTACGACGCCGTCCTGCGCGTCCTACGCGGCTCGATCGCCGGCGCCACCGTCGGCAAGCTCAGCCGGGATTGGCTCCGCGAATCCCAGGCGATGATGAACGACGAACTGCTGCGTCTTGGCCTGATAACGCTCGAGGACGTGGCCAAGCAAGATCCCAACGAACCCGCGTGCCGCAAATATTTCATGCACGGACTCGGCCATCCACTCGGTCTGGACGTGCATGATGTCGGCTTCACGCACGAACCGTTCGCACCGGGCTGGGTGTTGACCGTCGAGCCGGGGATTTACCTGCCGCAAGAAGGGTTTGGAGTGCGGTTGGAAAACGATATCGTCGTGACCGAAAACGGCCCCGTCGACCTGATGGGCCATATTCCCATCGAAGCCGACGAAATCGAATCGCTCATGAACCGAGCTTAGCCCGAAAAAAGCGAGTCCTTCATGAAATCGACATCACCGCTCGCCTTGTCTCAAGACGTGAGTGGCTGAGTTGCCAATAGGCGGCGTAGTTACGTTGAGCCAGTTTTTTTGGGACTATGTTCATGATGCCGACGACCTGTGCTAGGAAGTGTGCGTCGCGGTGCTCCGCGACTTTCAAAAGCCCAAAAGCTCCGCTCTCAGAGCGGTTTCGAAGCCTGGGCGGTCCAGATCGCCAAAAACCTTGTTCGCGAACA
>JBJTOW010000021.1:0-15937 GCA_046074805.1 Planctomycetota bacterium
CACAACACCGATCGCCGCTCCTCTGTCGTTACAACTTCCCACGCAACTGCCAGCGTCACCCGCCCCACAGCTTTCCACCTCCATCCCCACCCAACTTCCCACGCAGATCTCGACGCCAATTCCCTCGCAACTTCCACCCCAACTGCAAACGCAGCTCCCGGCACAACTTTCCGCGCCGCTCGCGAACGGCTCGGGGCCGGCGACTTCCGCCACTTCCGCCGCTCCTGCCGCGAACCCGCTCGCTGTTCCTCTGGCGGCGCCGCTGACCGGCCCCGCGAAAGCGAACAGCAAGGCCTTGCGGGAGGCGTCGGTTGTCGCGCAGCGAACGGCGGAGGCGGCGAACCAAGCCGAGGAGGAAGCGCGAACGCTGACCGAGCGGATCGATTTGCTGCGGCGCAGCATTGATGCCGAACGCCGCTTGCGGGACGCCTCCCAATCGCGGGCGGACGAAGTGGAAGGCGAAGTGCGCGAGGCGTCCGATCAGATGCATCGCGCGTTGGTCGAGGGGCTGGACGCGACGGACATCATCGATCGCCTGCAAGTGGCCGAGGATCGGCGGCGCGAAGTGCGGCAAGAGCTGACCCGGGTCAACCGCCATTTGGATGAATTGCAAACCGAGTATGCCGAACTACAGAGCGAGCACATCGCGGCGCTCGAGGTAGCGCAGGACAAACGCGACGCGGCGGATGCCGCGTTGAAACGCGTCGAGACGCTGTTGAATCCGTTCTCGCCAGCCAACATGTTCCAATGGCTGCTCGATCACGGCCCGCGGGTGCTGGGCGTGCTGTTGGCGATCGCCGTGACCATCTGGCTGTCGCGGGTGCTTGGTCGGCGGCTCGTGCGGATGACCGCCAGCCGGACCGGAACCGACGCGGCCGAAGAGCGGCAAAACCGAGCGCAGACGCTCGCCGGCGTTGTTCACAACGCGATCAACATTGGCGCGGTGACGGTGGGCGTCGTCACCATCCTAGACGAACTGGGCGTGCCGGTCGGGCCGGTCATGGGCGGCGCCGCCGTGCTTGGCTTGGCGGTGGCGTTCGGAGCCCAAAGCCTTATCAAAGACTATTTCACTGGTTTTATGCTCTTGATTGAACAGCAGTATCTGGTCAACGACGTGGTGCGGATCGGGGAAATCTCCGGCCAAGTCGAACGGATTTCGCTGCGTATGACCGTACTGCGCGACCTGGAAGGCCAGGCTCACTTCATTCCACATGGGCAAATCACCACCGTTTCCAACCTCACGCATTCCTGGTCCCGGGCCGTGCTGACAATCGCCGTTTCCTATCGGGAGAACGTCGATCGGGTCATCGACGAGCTGATCGCGTTGACGCGGGAACTGCGGGACGACCCGCAATTTGGCCGGCTGATCACCGAGGACGTGAACATGCTGGGCGTCGACGAGTTGGGCGAATCGTCGGTCAGCATCAAGTTCTTTCTGAAGACTCGGCCGCTGCAACAATGGCCGGTGAAACGCGAGCTGTTGCGACGCATCAAGAACCGATTCGACGAAATGGGGATCGAGATACCGTTTCCGCAGCGGATGGTCCACGTGCGTTATCCCGACCAAGCGAAGACCCTGCCGCGGGAGATCGATTAATGACGCGTGGTTTGTTTGTTTCGGGCACCGACACTAATGTCGGCAAGACGTACGTGGCCGCTTGCCTCGCCCGGGAACTTCGTGCGGCTGGAGTGGCGGTCGGCGTTTATAAACCGGCGGCTAGCGGCTGCGCGTTCGATGGCGGTCGAATCGTGTCGAGCGACGCGGTGGCGTTGTGGGAGGCGGCTGGCCGGCCAGGAACGCTGGACGCAGTCTGCCCGCAACGCTTTCTGGCGCCGCTCGCTCCACACCTCGCGGCCCGCGCGGAAGGCCGCGAACTCGACCGTCAGCGGCTACGCGATGACCTCGAGTTTTGGCGGGATCGCTGCGAATTGCTGATCGTGGAAGGCGCGGGCGGACTGTTGTCGCCGCTGGGTGAGAACGAATTCGTCGCCGATCTGGCGGTCGATTTTCAGTTTCCGATGTTGATCGTGGCCGACAACAAATTGGGCGCGATCAATCAGACGCTGCAAACCGTGTTTGTCGCCCGCCATTATCGCGGCGGACTGCCCGTGATGGGCGTGGTGCTCAACGAGGCGGTCCCTGATGTTGGGGAACGCGCGGCGGATCAAAGCCGTCTGAGCAACGCCGCCGAGATTTCCCGTCACGCCGCCTTGCCTCTTTTTGCCACGATGGCGTACGGAGGCCAACGAATTCGCCGCTGGCCCGAGGACGGCGAGCAGCGCATTGCGTGGCGCGAACTGATTGACGCCACAATGCTCAGCCAGCCAACCCGGTCCGCGTGACTCGGGCCGCCTCGTCGAGCAAGTCGCAATCGGCGTCGGAAACATTCACAAGCGTGATCCGGGTCGCGCCAGCGCGACTGTCGGGCAGGATCAAGAGAGCGCCGATTTCTGGATGAGCTGCGCAGTAAGCGGCCGCTCCGTCCGGTCCCATCACGTAGAAGGCCGTAGACAACGCGTCCGCCAAGGCGGCGGTCGGGGCGAGCACCGTGGCGGACAACACTTGTTCCGCCGGCCAACCGGTTCGTGGGTCGAGGACATGGCCCAGCCGCCGGCCCTGATGAAAGAAAAACTGGCTCGCCGACCCCGAGGTCCCGAGAGCCCGGTCCCGAAGCCGAACTTCCGCCAGCCGCTGTTCTGGCCGCAGTGGATGGCGCACCGCCACCAACCAGCTACTCTCCCCCTCCATCAAGCCGGCTCGCGATCCGCGGCCGAGAATGCTGCTTGTGCCTCCATGAATCAGAAAGTTATCGATGCCTTCGCGCGTCAGTGAGTCGGCGCAGCGGTCAAGCGCGTAGCCTTTACCGATCGCGCCAAGATTGATCTCCACACCGGCCCGGCGAAAAGCGACCGTTTGCCGTTCCGCATCCAGCACAAGATGTTGGTGGCCAACCCGTTCGCGCGCCGCCGCCAACTCCTCTTCGCTCGGAAGTCGGCCCGCTCGCCGGTAGAACCCCCACGCTTTGGACAGCGGACCGCTCGTGATGTCGAACGCGGCGTTCGTCTCGATTCCGATCCGCGTGGCCAGCGATAGAAGATCGAAAAGCCCCTTTTCGATGAGGACTGGTCCGCGGGCCGCCTGCGAATTAAGCCGGCTGACTTCACTGGTTTCGCGGTAGACGGTCAGTTGAGCTTCTAGCGAGTCGGCCAGGTCGAGGGCGCGTAAAGCGGCGTCAGGCCCCTCGGGATGCTCGCCCGCGTTGAGCATGATCTCGAATTCGCAGGCCATCACGGACCGGCCCACATGCATCACATAGGAGTGCGGCCGACGTTCCATCCCGGCGGAGTTCTCGGCCAAGGCTTTATCCGCGGCAGCGCGGGCAGCCGCCTGCGCGGCTTGCGACACGGCCCGGCCCGCCAGAAAATCGCGCCGCGAGGGGATCGGCGAGTCCGTCACGGTTGGGATTCCCCGTTCCGCCATGCGTCAAGGTTGGCGGAGATGAGCACCTTCACAAAACTTCCAAGGAGAAAACCGAGAATACAGCCCAACACGGCGAAAGCGGCGATTCCAAACGCCATGTTCCCCCAAGTCGCTTTCGCTCCCACCACGTGCCGCAACCAAAAACCGCCAGCGGTCGCTAAGGCGAGCGAAGTCGCCACGGGCGCGATGTAAACGATCCGTCCCAAAGACTCGCGGCGGGTGAGCTTCGATGGCGGGGCGAACTCCGTCGGCGCTGCGGAGACGGGCGGAAGGTCGTCGTTCAGTTTCTGATTGCCACGATCCCGCAACTGCGTCCCAAGGGCGTTGCCAACGACGTGGGCGATCACCGAGGCGATGATGATCGAAACACCGACGATCGCCGCCGGATTTAGCCAACGGAACGCGGCGAATAGAACGCAGCAACCGGTAACCGCCATGAGCAGGAACCGGAGGTTGAACTGCGGTGGACGCAAACCGACGCGGAAATCGTCCGTGGGCGGGTTCATGTTGGGATTTAGCGGGAAAGGACGCGGTTCGTGTCGGCCAGCCGTACTTCGGAGTTTAGCAGCCTCCCGCCCGTTCGGCACCTTTGCCGGGTAAACCACGCATAATCCAATTCATCGGCAAAACTCCTGCGACCGGAGTAATGGGGAAGGTTCTCGGAATCCGAATGAACTTCCATACCGGCAAATCCAACCTGTCCCTCAACATGGTTGGATGCCGCGTCTATCGCTCACAGGACGCCCAAACGCGATGAACCAGTTTCCTCGTCGACCCAGATTGCGCCGTCAGACACTTCGGCGGCTCCATCCGAAGGCGCTTGCTAAGTTTTTCGCTCTCAGCCAAAGGGCGTTACGATTCAGGTGGCTCAAAGCAACAAGCCCCGCTGCAGGACAACTAGCCGCAATCTGCACGCTCGGCTGCTCAATGGCAATTTCGCTTGTGGCCACTAACGCGGCACACGCCCAGTCGGTTAGTTGGTCTGCTCCAACCGCTCGACCGGCGAATCTGTCGGAACCGGGCATGCGTTCGACGGCCACCTTGCCGAAGTTGGTTCGACAAGCTCCGTCGGCCAAGCCGGTTGTGCGGTTGACATCCAGTTCCGCCAGTCAACCGCCCGACAATCCACTTCCCCAACCGACGCCGAAGATTTCTTCGCCATCATCGGCCCAGCAGCCCCTTGGCCCGCCGCGTCCCCCACGCGACTCGGGAGATTCCGCCGAGCCAGTGGAGCCGCCTCAAGGCCAGCGCGGCGGGGCTGGTATGGAAGGGGCGCTGATGCTGGCGGAAGCCGAGCAACTCGCGTTGTCCCAGCATCCAGCGATCATCGAGGCCCAGGCCCGCATTCAGGCGGCACAAGGACAATGGTTGCAAGCGGGGCTCTATCCGAATCCAACGGTCGGCTACAGCGGCCAACAACTCGGCAGCCGAGGCCTCGCCGAGCAGGATGGCGTCGTCATGCAGGGCGAATTGGTGCTGGGCGGCAAGCTGCGGCTTAACCGCGCGGTCGCCGAGCAGCAGATCGTGCAGGCGGAGATGGAGTTCGCCGGACGGCAACTGCGAGTGCTCACCAACGTCCGCAAGTCGTTCTACGAAGTGCTCGTGGCTCAGCGGCGGGCCGACTTAAACGACCAACTAGTGACCGTTGGCGCGAAGGGATTGCAGGCGGCGGAAACGTTGTTCCAAGCCAAAGAGGTGGGGCGCGCGGACGTATTGCAAGCTCGCATCGAAGCTCAGCAGTCGCGAATTCTGCAGTTCAATGCCCGAAACCGCTCCGCCGCCGCTTGGCGGGAATTGGCCGCCGCGATGGGTCGCGAGGATCTTGGTTCGCGGCCGGTTGAAGGCGACGTCAGCGATGACGGCCGCGATTACGAATGGGAGCCGATGCGGCAGCGGCTCTTGGGATCCAGCCCGGAACTGGCGGTCGCCCTAGCCAACGCCCAACGCGCCCAAGCCATGCTCGCTCGAGCGCGAGTGGAGCCGATTCCCAATCTGACCATCCAAGGCATCATTCAACGCGACGCCGCGATCTCTTCGACAGACGGAGCGATCCAAGCCACGATGCCGATTCCCGTTTTCAATCGAAATCAAGGCAACATACGGGCCGCCGAAGGCGAATGGATCGCCGCCGAGCAGGCGGTGCGTCGGCTCGAACTGGACCTCCAAAGCCGACTCGCACCGGTATACGAACGCTATCGCAACGCCAAACAACAGGTGGAACGGTACCGCGAGGAGATTCTTCCGAACGCCAAAGAAACGCTCGACCTCGTACAAGCGAGCTACGAGGCGGGCGAGTCGAACTATTTGGCACTGCTGACCGCTCAGAGAACGTATTTCCAAACCAACCTCGCCTACCTCGACGGACTTCGGGAACTCTGGTCGGCGATCTGGGAAATGGAAGGATTGCTGGTGAACCCGTAGCCGGCGCTTTCCCGTCTCTTTCGTTTTCACTGAGCACTGGAAGCTGTCGGGCCGCCCGGCCGCCCTGGCTCCTTCGCCAACTCGGATTGGACTTGTCGGGCTGTTAGTTACTCACTAGAAGCAGGTCTACGGTTTCGCCAACTCCAGCGGCTCTCGCGGTTTTTCCTTCAGACGGCCGCGAGGCTGGCCGATAGTACGACTGATGTGGTCGAACGCTAATCCCACTCTGAGCACGGATTGCTCAACGCTTCAATGAATCGCAAGGAAGCCGATCCAACCTCGAACATCTGGAAGCGCTTCGGCGCTACGGTTCGTCGTTTCGGCGGCGGAGGGTGGCGAGCGGGAATCCTGATGGTCTGTGGCGCGGCGATGTCTCTCAGCGGCTGCAAGATGCTGCCGCGCGGATCATCGAACGAGCAATTGCTCGCGTCGCGTCGCATGTCGCTGCAAGGCACGGATGCGTTGCAGCGCGGCCATTGGGAAGAGGCCGAGTCGCTCTTCGCCGGAGCCGTGAAGAAATGCGGCGTCGACGAACGGGCCCATGCGGGCTACGCCGAAGCATTGTGGCAACGCGGCGCGTTCGAACCGGCCATCCGCGAGATGGAAAAGGCGACGCAACTGGCGGATGGCAATCAACAGCTGTTGGTGCGATTGGGTGAGATGCGTTTCGCCCGCGGTGATAAAGACGGGGCCGTGAACTGCGCTCAACGCGTGTTGGACCGCAATCGCGAGTGCTGTGCTGCTTGGGCCCTGCATGGGCAATGTTTGCGAGCCCAAGGGAAGGTTGAAGAAGCGTTGCACAGCTACCATCGGGCTCTTCGCAGCCAAGCCCATGCGCCCGAAGTTCAACTGGCCGTCGCGGAGATCTACTGCGAAACCAACCGTCCACAGCGGGCCCTGTCGACCCTGGAAACGCTCGCCGATGGCTACGGGCCCGGAAAAGCTCCACCCCGGGTGCTGCAGTTGCAGGGCGTTGTCCAAACCCAACTGAAACGCTACGAAGACGCGGTCCAGAGCCTGGTCGCCGCCGCGGAAAAAGCTCCTTCGGTCGAACTGCTGAAACAACTGTCCACTGCACAGCAACTCGCGGGCGATACGCTCGGAGCACGTAAGACAGTCGCCGAAGCTCTACGACTGGCGCCCAACGACGACGGCCTGCGACAACAACTTGCCCAACTGGAAAGCGGTACGCCACGCATGGCGTCGATGAGCGGCGACCGATTGCCGAACTGATCGCCGCGACATCGGCGATTCGCTTGAGGACGCCCCGCTGGACCACTCCGACGAAACGCTCGCCGCCTATCACGAATCGGGTCACGCGGTCATCGCGGTGTTCTTGGGCGGGCGAGTGCCCAGCGTCACGATCGCGCCCGACAACGATGGTGAACTAGCGCCCCGTTATGGCGACACGCGGGTCAGTTGGCCGAAACGGTTGTCGCTTCGCGAGCGTTGCGAACGCTCAGTGCTCGTGGCGCTCGCCGGTCCCGTCGCCGAACGTATCTACCGCGAGGAGCCATTCCATCCCGGCTTGGTCGCCGAATGGGCCGAGGACTGGCGTGTCGCTTGGGACGCGGCCGCGACACTCGCCCCGGATGAAAGGAAACGCTTGCGGTTTCTGGAATCAGCGGCGATAAAGCTGGACGAGTGGCTGAGGCGCGACGGAATGTGGGCGGCTGTCGCCGCGCTGGCCGACGAACTGTCCGCCCACGAGACGCTCGAGGACGAGCAGGTCGCCGAAGTCGTCGCGACTTGGCTCGGTTAATTCCCCCCTTTTCGATCTATCCGAACCGTTTGCCGATGTCGTTGATCACCAGCTTGCAGAATGAACGCGTGAAGGCGGCGGCGCGGTTGCGCGATCGGCGCGGTCGCGACCGGCAAGGCCGAATCTTGATCGATGGGGCCCGCGAGTTGTTACGCGCCTTGAGAGCTGGCGTGCGGGTCTTGGACGTCTATTGGTGCGCCGAGCTAGCCACTAGCGTCGACGCGGCGGCGGTGCTTCGCGAACTTCGATCCGGTCGGCCGATCGCCGCCGGTCCGACTTCGGCCGATCCGGCGCTCGCCGATCCGACGCTCGCCAATCCGACGCTCGCCAATCCGGCGCTGTCCTTTGAGACGCGGCTGTGGCAAGTCACACAGCCGGTATTCGAAAAACTGGCCTTCGGGGAACGCGCGGAAGGCGTGGTCGGCGTCGCGGAAGCAGCGCCCATGCGGCTTGATGAACTACAGCTGCCGCCCATGCCGCTTGTGGTTGTCGTTGAAGGCGTGGAAAAGCCGGGCAATCTCGGCGCGATTCTGCGAACGGCCGACGGAGCCGGCGCGGCGGCGGTGATCGCCTGCGATGGCGAGACCGACTGGCACAATCCGAACGTGATTCGAGCCAGTCTGGGCACAGTGTTCACGCAACCCGTGTGCTCGGCCAGCACACCAGAGACGCTACAGTGGCTGCGACGCCAGGGACTGCGGATTTTCGCCGCTCGCGTCGAGGGGGCCCGAATGTATTGGGATGTGTCGTGGCGTGAACCGGCCGCCGTGGTGTTGGGCGCCGAGTCCACCGGACTGTCTGAACACTGGCAAGGCCCCGACATTATCTCGATCGCCCTACCGATGCGCGGCGTGGCCGATAGCCTGAATGTTTCGGCAACCGCCGCGGTCCTGTGTTACGAAGCGGTCCGTCAGCGGAACGGCTAGCCCGCAAGAGACTTGTCAATTCGATTCAACGATTGACTTCCCCAGTCTTTGGCCTGGAAAAAGCACTAACTCAAATAGCGTTTTTCGACCTTCGCGGCGACGGTTCCAAAAGCGTAGTAGCCAACGGAGATCGTGGCGACGTGCGTCAATAGGTCGTAGGCTCGCCAGCGATCCCATCCGTATTCAGCTTCCATCCATAGAATCAGTCGCGCGAATGCCTCGGCCATCGACCGTTCGGCGGGACAGCCGCTGACGATCGTCATGATTTCCGTCGGCGATTCGATGCGGGGTCCGGCGAGCTTCTTGTTTTTCACCAGTTCGACGCGAACGATCGTCTCCGACGGCATTTCCAACCCGCTAGCAGACAGTTCGCCGTGGCCCATCGCCGCGTGGGCGTCGCCGAGGTAGAGGAAAGCTCCGGGGACATAGACCGGCAGGTAGACGGTGTTGCCCGGACACGTCTCGACGATATCCATGTTGCCGCCATGCGGACCAGCCGGCATGGTGGTCGGAACTCCCGTATCGGGCGCCGTGCCGATGCAGCCCAGCATCGGGCGGTAGGGAATTCGCACCGCGTCGCTCCAATGAATGAAGCCATCGCGGATCGGACAGACATGGGTGCCGTGAGGGCAGTCGGCGCCGAGCCACTCGGCCAGTTGTTTGGGATCGGACGTGCGAGTAGCGCACTGCCCGAGCGATGGTTGGATATCCAGGATGTGGACCGCCAGCGTATCGCCCGGTTCGGCGCCTTCCACCCAGATCGGCCCGGTTTGCGGATTGCCGTAGGGCCGCTTCGTTTTATCGCGTCGGTCATCGTTGGTGCGAATCTGCCCGGAAAAGGCGTCCTCGGTTTCAATCAGCACGGACTCGCCAGGCCGGATGCGTAGCCGTGGTTCGTTGTGGCGGCTGAATTCGTAATACAGCGGACCAAGGGGCAAGCGATGCATGGGAGATTGGTTCCGAGAGGACTGGTTTTCAAAGTGGAAGAACCGCCCATTGTACGACGGACTTCCATTCCGTCGCTCCCACTGCCGCGACGGACTGGAAGTCCATCGTACGGCCCGCAATCACACGAAAAGCGTGGGGCGAATGGCTTCGTCGGCATGAACTTCGTCGCTGGCCATCGCGTCAAGCGACTCGACGGCGGCGGCGAAATACCATGATTCGTCGTGCTCGTCATGCAGCACATGTTCGTCATGCAGCACATGCTTACCATGCAGCACATGTTCGTCATGCAGCACATACTCATCGTGCAGATCGTGCAGATCGTGCTCATCATGGTCGACATGCGAGTCATCGCTGTGCCAGTGAGCATCAGCTTCCGCGTCGTTGGACCAACGCACGACGGGAGTGGCCAGCGGTCGCGGGAGGGTACGACAACTACGAGGGTCTGTCACGCGAGTGATCGTGGATCCGTTCAGCTCGGACGGTGCGGGCGGTTCATTCCACCAAATCGCCCTATCGCCTTCTCCACCAGCCCCGCCGGGACGATCGCCGGGCGATGCAGCCGGCGCGGGCCCGATGGTTGGCCCGGCCTCGCCGCCCGCTGCCATATTGTTCAGTTGGTTAATGACAAGCAACGCATCGATTGGCGACACGAAACCATCGTTGTTCACATCGATGAATGGAGGCGGAACGAACCCGCCCACGCCGCTCATCGACAAGACGCGGGGGGAGTTGAGATTGATGTCGTTGATGATCAGTAGCGCATCGATCGGCGAAACCACTAAATCGTTGTTCACATCTCCGGGACGAGCGACGTTGTGCCAATCACTGGCGGCGACTTCGATCGCGAAGTCCACCATCCCCCGCGACTCGCCCTCGCCGAGCACAACCTGTTTGTCGGCCGGCGGAGAGCCGCCGAGGGTCCAGGAAGCGGGTGGGGTGGCTCGCACGGTGTATTCCCCGGCCGGCAGCGATGGCAGCAAATAGGCTCCAGCCGCGTCGGTTACCGCCGTGTTGTCCGGCCCGACCAGCAGCCGATCAAGTTGGATCGAGGTGCCGGCATGGGCTTTGGCCAAAACGTATTTGATTTCAGGCCGAGCACTGCGCACCGTCATCGACTGGCGTTCGCCCTGGATCAGCAGATCCGTGGTGAAACGCTGCAGCAGTGTCCCGTTGGCATCGTACGCCTCCAAACGCCCGTAGGCGGAACCGTTCGCCGCGATGGCGTCAATCCCCACAAAAGTTGTCGGCGTGTCGAAGTCGACTCGCAGGATCGTCGCGTCCGCTGAAAACACCGTGGTGGGATCGATGGACGAAGTCGTGCGAGTGCCAAAGACACGCGAGGCGCCGCCCAGTGGGCCCACCGCCGAGAACACACTCCCTTCGGCGTTCCAGCCGATCGACGACAGGCGAATTCCCGGAGCCGGACTGCCCAATGAGAGCCCAACCGCGTAATCGTCCGGCTCGACGATCTGCCGGGTCGCCATCGGTCCGCCATCCGCGTTAACCAACGCGACCGTCCACCCCGCCCAGCCAGACTCGGGATTGGACAATTGCGAGTCCCGGTTCACATCGCGAAACACAAACCCGCTAATCCCTTGATTGGCGGTGGACATAGGCCGCGTCAACGAACCTGTGAAAATCGGCGACGACACCGTGGTGAGCGGATCGACGACGCGCAGCTCCACGGTCGAGGCGGCGGGCGGAATCGGAAAAGCGATATCCACGACCGCCGAATAGCCGCCGTACGTGGCGGCTATTTGCCATGGGCCGCCATCCACACGGTACTCAGCCTGTCCCACCGTGTTGATCGTGATGTCGCTCTGCAAACCGCTCGAGTTGCGATTCGGAAGCGTGTTGACCGACGCCGTTCCTCGGAAGCGGTAAGTGCCGGCCAGCGGGTCGTAGACGCCACTGCCGCTGAGCGACAACGGCACGTCCAAGACGTCGAAGATGCCATCGCCATCCGAGTCCTGCCAGCCGAGCATCGCCAAAGTCGATGGCGCGCTCACTCGCGAATTGAACGCTTGGTCCAGCAACGTCCCAGCCGCCATGATGCTCGGAAGCTGCGTGTAGCCGGTTCGCGGAGCGTTGCTGTTTTGCGTGTTGTAGTAGCCGCGGCGGGTCGTCCAATCCTCGCCGGCGTACTCGTCGCGAGCCCAGAACATGTGGCCCGCCTCGTGCGCGTAAGTGCTGATCGGCCGGTCGGAGGGAACCACCATGAAGCGGCCGCCCGCATACGCGAACGCGCGTGAAAACGAGCCGCCTGAGGCGAAAGCGTCATCCGAATCGTTGGTCGAATTCACGACAAAAATCGTGAACGCCCAGTGCGTCCCGGCCTCGACGCGTTTCGCATCGTTGTAGGCCCGTATGTCGCGGCTGAAGTCGCGGGTCGTGTCATGGCCCACCAACTTCAGAAAGTCGTACATCCATGTCTGGAAATCGTTCGACCGCCGATTGATCGGCTCCATGTAGGTGCGGACCGGCGAGTCCGCATACGTGTAGTCATAGGTGAAACTCAACGTGTTCGCCATCGTCGGCGAGACACTCGTGAGCGTCTCCTTCCACCACTGCATCGCCGACTCGACCTTCGTCTTCACCGCCGCGATGGTGGATGACGTCCAGGTCTCCGTGTCCGGATCGGGCGTGACGCCGTTTGGCGCGACGCTCCGGTCGGATTCCATCAAAACGACCGAAACCGCCACCTCGCCCAACATGAACTCGCCGGTGTCATCGGGCAACGCGCCATACGGATAGGCGGCCATGACCGCGCGGCCTTCCAGCGGTTCCAACGCGAAATGTCGGCGACGAGATCCCCTTGCCGCGCCCCGCGTCAATCGATGGCGTGTTGACGCGATCAGCAAAAGAACCTTACCCCAGCTCCAGGCCCGGCTCGGCGTTTGTTGAGATGTCCGCGGACTGGCCGTGCGCGTGCGCTCGTCACATGCCATGACGCGGTCGCCGTTCGCCTCTCGCCGCATGCCTCCCCCTCGGCGCCGCACGCCGTCGCCATTTGACTTCCACGCGAAAGTTGCTGCCTCTGCAATCTATGTCGGACATGCAGAGACGGCAATCAAATGGCAGGTACTCGGAATCACGGGGGTTCGTCTAGCCCAAATTGCGGAAAAACGCGTCGGTCGCATCGCCATCGCCGGCCGCATCACCGTCGACCGCCGATCGGTTGTCAGCAAGATCGCCCCAAATGGCGTCTTCTTCCAAACCTCCCCAGACACCCGCGTCCAGCAGGTGCCCGAGATGGGCGTCGCCATCGGCCGCAGCCACGGCAACGCCCGGAGCGGGTGGTTTCACCGTGAAGGCGAAGTCGAAGCTGGAAGCACCCGAAGGACGTGGCCCAACGGAGCTGTCACTGGTCGGCACCCCGACGGACAGTCCCGCCGTCATTCCGGCGGAAGGCACCGCGATCACGCCACCAGCCAGCAAGGAGGTCAACGACTCGCTGGCGATTGCATCGCCGAGCGAACCCGCACCTTCGCCCTCGCCCTCGCCGCCGGTCTGTCCCGAGTTCACCGCGTTAATGATCTGCAAAGCGTCGATGGGGCTGACGAATCCGTCGCCATTGACATCGATGAACAGATCCTGCCCCTGCCCCGGATTGTCGGGGAAGATCGGGGCACCCGCGATCGGAATGAACGGCGGCGGGTTGGGGAGCGCCGAGACGCCCTGGTAATTGTTGATGAAGTTGATCACCAGCAACACATCGATCGGCGACACGAATCCGTCATTGTTGACGTCCATGGCGCGGGTCGGGTTTTGCCATGGCGGTCCACCAATCACAACCTGGTAATCCTCGACCTCGCCGTCGGCCGCGGCCCCGGTCGCATTCAATCCACCTGTGCTGCTAAAGCGGAAACGAGCGTACGTGGAACCCAGGGAGGCGGTCGCCGGGACATTGAACGCGATGCTGTTAGCCCCAACGTTCAGCGCACGGCTGGCGAAGATTCGATCGCTCGGGTCGTCCCAGTCGCCATCTCGGTTGTAGTCGATGAACGCATCGAGGAAGCCAGCGAACTGGCCAGCGGCAACGCCCAACTTGGCGGCGGTTACCGTCAACGTCACGTTGCCGCCGATCGACACCGGCGCGTTGAACACTACGCCGTCCTCGTCGTCGGGAACGCCCACAATGTCGTCGCCATTGGCGGCGGCGCTCGCTTGTCCTACCGGTTCGGCATCCACAGCCGCGCCGAGATTGAAGCCGGACGCGATTGAGTGGCTGGCGGCGGTCGACGAGGTCGTCGGGTAAGGAGCGGGAGCGTCGCCGTAGTCGACGCCGTTGCCCAGAAACACGGTGAATGTCGTCTCGCCACTGGGTAGATTGGCCTTCAGATCGTTGGTCGCCAAATCCTTGATGCCAGAGGTGAAGACATTGGTGAAACCGGTGAACGACGCGGCGCCGCGAATCACAACCTCCACCGTCGAGACGGCCCCTTGGTTATACGCTCGCCACGATGCCCGCACACCCGTCAATCCGCTGCCTTGGATCGCCTGCGAGATCGATGTCGCCAACTGATCGCGCGACATTACCGGCACGGGTGGCGTCGTGTTCGAAGCGCCGGGGATAAACGGAACGGGGATCGCGCCGGGCAATTGAGCGCCCGGTTGTCCCGACACCGTCAACAGTGAGCCGGTCACCGTCACGGCGTGGTTCACGGTGCCGCCGAGCCATACTTGTCCTGAGCCGGCATTGACGGGCGCGAGAGCGAGCGTCGGAGTCGACCGCACCGCGGTTACGATCGCGTCGACAATGTCGTTTTGCGTCGCGGTGGCGTTCAACGGAATCCGCACGTTGCCCGGCGTGATCAGGTTGTTGCGGTCGAATTCAAACGTCACCGGCGGGTTGATCCCATTGCGGATCGTGAACCGCTGGCCGTCCGAAACGCCCGACATCGGCACTTGCAGCACGAAACCGCTATCGAACTCGAAGGTGGCTGTCGTCGCGCCATCGCCGACCGTGAACGATTGGCCTTCAAGCACTTGGTTACCGGAGGGAGCCGCGAAGGTGAATTGGTCGCGGTTCACCAAGTCCATCACGTAGACGCGGTTGACATCCCAGACGCCCGCCAGCGGCTTGAGGTAGATGACGTTGTTGGTCGCATCGTAGCTGAAGCGATAATCGACGCCTTCCACAAGCAGTTGGTTGTCGCGAACCAGAATCAGTTTGTCCTTGCCGACCGTCGTGTCGTCGACGCCGACGCCGTTGGCCGGATCGGCCGGTTCAACGCCGTCACTTAGCTGGATCGCGAAATCGTACTGCGTCACGTTCGGCAGTTGCACGAAGCCTTCGACGCCATTGCGGTCGCTGGGCGTGGTCGAATTGGGTGGCGGCCCGGTGAATACTTCGTCGCGCGGATTAACCAGCGTTGTCTTCGGCCCAACGAAGTCGGCCCGGTCAATCGCACCACGATCGGTAAAGACGTTTTCGCCGAAGCCAGCGGGCGACGTATTCGGGTCATCGACACGCAGCAAGCCAAACAGGTCGCGGCGCGGCGCGATAATTGGACTCGGGGCGATACCCAGCGGCGATTTCACGGTTTCGAGCGAAGCGCGTTCGAGCAGCGAATCGACCGCGCTGTCGATCGCCGCCGAAGTGCGAACTAGGTAGTAGTTTCCTTTCGCCGCGTTGACGAACAGTGGATCGGTATTGGCGAGCGTCAGCGGGAACGCCTCAGTCGAGACGCCCACCGTGTTCGTACGGTTGCCTTGGTAAACGCTTCCGCCCACCACCGTGCTCGACGAAGTGCCATCGATCGAGACACCGGTCGCCGTATTGGCCACGATGTTGTTGAGCAGCGTTGGGCTGGCGTTGGTTTGAACTTGAATTCCAATGTCCGTGCCGGCGGTTCCCGTGACTAATGTGCCGCCACGACCAAACACCGTGTTGTTCACCACTCGGCCGAACGGCACCGGGGCGTCGGTGTTCGCATCGCCCGCAAGACGGATGCCACCACCCAGGTTGCCTTCCAACAAATTGTTCGTCACGACCACGCCCGGCGTGAGGCGGTCGAAGTTCAACTCGCCCAATTGCCGCACTGGACCTTGCAGCGCCTGGCCGTTCTGCGGATCGCGGGGAGCGGCCGAGACGTCGATGCCGAAACCCGCCGAGAACCGGACGCGGTTCGCTTCCAAAATGATCTGCCCTTGTTCACGGCCGCGGTTCTGATCGCCAAACGAATTGGCAAACTGGAAGTCGGCTCGGGCCGGATCGCCAAACGTCAACTGCAACTCATAGAAGCCCGTGGTGCCCTCGTTATTGCTGCCTTCGATGAACGGATCGTAGACCGTGAACGGAGCGGCGACCGCCGTGCCATTGAATCCACTGACGCCCACATAGTAGGTGCCGGCGATCGCGGGGATGAAGGTGAGGAACGAATCGTTGCTCACCAG
>JBJTOW010000022.1:0-13246 GCA_046074805.1 Planctomycetota bacterium
ACGAACGGATCCCATGGATTGGAAGGCGTTTGAGGCGTATTTCGAAAACCCAATTCGACGCGACGACGGCGATTGGAGGCCGTTCGATGGAACAAGACAAGTGGGCGGGGAAGTCGTCCGACCGCCCATGCATCACCGGTACTTGTGGGATTTTCGCAGAATGTCCAAGCTGAGTCCAGTTCTTCGGAAAAAATCCCCGCCTTGCGGCTTGGCACCTGGAGCGACTCTATGCCCGCCACCATTGGAATCCTTTTGAGCGGCGGTCTGGACAGCTCGATCCTCTTAGGGAAATTGCTCGGCGACGGCGCCAACGTCCAGCCGTTTTACGTTCACTTTGGACTAAGTTGGGAGCACTGCGAGCGGCGCGGGGCTGAGCTTTTCTGGCGCGCTTTGTCAACGGGAGGGCTCAACGCGGCGGGCGAACCCTTGGGCACGGTCGACCGATTGGCGCCAATTGTCGACCTGGAACTGCCCGTCGCGGATCTGTACGGCGACCACTGGAGCGTCACCGGCGCCAATGTCCCGGGATTCAACTCGCCGGATGAAGCCGTTTTCCTGCCCGGTCGAAACCCGATTCTGCTCGTCAAAACGGCCGTCTGGTGCCAAATGCACGGCATCGAGCAACTGGCCCTCGCCCCTCTGGCCCAAAACCCGTTTGGCGACGCCAGCGAGGCGTTTTTCGATACTTTCGCCCACGCAATGTCGCTGGCATTGTCCAAGCCATTTCGAATCGTTCGCCCGTTTCTTCACTCCTCCAAGGCCGAAGTCATGCGGCTCGGCCGCGACCTGCCTCTGGAATTGACGTTCTCGTGTATACGTCCCGTCAGGGAACAACACTGTGGCGACTGCAACAAATGCGCGGAACGCCAACTCGCCTTTCGCCAAGCGGGCCTCACCGACCGTACCCCCTACGCCCGCTCGCCCTCGAACGCCGCGGTGTGACCAGCCACCGCCCCGTTAGCCGATGTGGCTCGAGCCGCGCCGCGGTTTAGATGTCAAAGTCCCCGCCATGACGACCGATGGCTTCAATGGGCCGCATGGCACCGATCACTCCGCCACGGGACCGCGAAAGAATCCCGAGTTGACGGGAGGCGAGTAGGCGATCCGCAAAGCGTCGTCGGATCGCACGCGGCCTTCCTTGAGGGCTCGTAAGCCCAGGTCAAGCATGGTGCTGGTGAGCAACGTGCGTTCGACCGGATAAGGAGGTTGGCCTTCGTGGAAGAAACGTTCAATGTTCCACATGAGCGGATCGAAGAAACGCGCGCCCGGCGGAATCGGCAGATAGAAGTTCGTCGCCACAGGATCGGCGGCTCCCTGGCGAAACGCGGCGAACGAGAAGTCCGAAACCTGCTCGATCAGATTAAGGACCGCTCCACGAGTTCCATCGAGGTAATCGACCAGGATCGCCAACGGTTTGCGCACGTTTTCCCGCACCGGACCGACGTTGTTGCTCGGCGATTTTCGCAGGGCGGCCTCCATTAGTCGCGCGGAGATGCGGCCGCTGTCCAGCGCCCGCCAAACGGCGTCGCCCTCCAGGCATTCGACCGACTTCACGCCGGTTTCTCCGCCAGTGCGGCGCTCGAGCATGCACTGGAGCGTTTCGAGCGCGTGGAACAGATAGATCTCGGGCACGCCACGGTCAAAACCAAAAGTCACCACCGCTTCCGTGAACGGCGTTCCCAGCGGCGGTTCCAGTTCCGGCGCCCGCCACGTCACGGGCAGCGACGATCCGGCCATCAAACCAAATCCCATTTGCTTCGCAGTCGCCACCATCTTCGCCGCCAAGCGGTGGTCGTACGACAAATGCTTGTCCACGAAAATCGGCGCCACGCGGCCGCTACGCTTGAACACTTCCACGATCCGCTCGAACATCTCATATCGCGGATAAAGCACTTGGTTGAGCTCGTTCACTGGGTAATCGCCATGCTCGATCACCAGCAGCACCGCGTCGACGTCCAGATTCTTCGGCCCGCCAAGCGCGGCTTCGACCGAATCGCAAACATCGACGCCGTAGCGCTTGCCGTACTCGCGGCCAAGATCGTCGGCGGGCGTCTGGTCGTTGTACATCCGCGCCAGCTTCAGCCGCGGCTGATGATGGAAACCGTCGCGTTGGTATCCATGAATCACGCGTCCACAGAGGTGGTAGGCGTGCGAACGCAGCCGATAAACGGAATTGATCGCCGCGACCCGCAGCGTCTTTGGCGTCCCGGCTGCCTTGCTCGTCCCACCTTGCCCGCCGTTCGCGCCTTGCCCGCCATTCGCGCCAGTCGCGCCGTTCGCTCCTGTTCCTGCGGCATCGCCTTCCGCTGCTTGGGAGGACCGCGGACTGGTCGCTTCGTTCCACACACGGGCGATGCTCTTCGACTCGCCATCGCCACCAAGTCCGCCAGCGAACCAACTCGCCATCGCCAACTGGCTGGCCGATTTCAACCATTGCCGACGTTCCATCGAGGAACTGAATTCGCGCTGGCTCATCTTTTCAGGCTCCGTCGTGTCTTCTTGCGCGCTGCGGCACAAGCGTAGTCTGTCACCAAGTCATCTGATACTCTGAGTCGCAAGTTTAGATCGCGATCCGTTTTTCTTGGACCCGTCCGCACGGCAACTGCGACGGGAAACCGGCTATGCGCGTTGGTATTTTCGCGGATACCCATGACCACGTGGGCCATATCCGGCTGGCCGTCGAGCGATTTAATCGTGAAGCGTGCGAATGCGTCTTGTTCGCGGGCGATCTCGTGTCGCCGATCGCCGTCCGCCCACTCCGCGGCTTGACTTGCCCGCTGATCGGATGCTTCGGCGACAACGAGGGCAATAAGGTGGGCATTTTGAGCGGCATCGGCTTGGTGAGCAAGCTATTTGCCGATCCTCCAGTGTCCTACCTGGCGGCTGATGGAACCCGGTTCCTCATCGCGCATACCAAACGGCAGATCCTGGCCGCGCAGCAAGAGTTCGACATTGCCGTCTACGCCCACACTCACAAGCCGCGAATCCATCGCGACGAGCGGCAGCGGCTGTTCCTCAACCCAGGCGAGACCAGCGGCTGGTCGTTTGGAAAACCCACGCTCATGTTGCTCGAAACCCGTGATCAATCCGTGGAACTGGTTACTTTGGCGTAAATCGTCTCCTCTTCCTCCTCCTCTTCCTCCTGCTTTAGCTCCTCCTTCACCTCCTCCTACACCGCTGCCGCCTACCTCACCGGTATCTCGCATCATGTCGACTTCTCGATCCAGATCAGCGTTCGCACCCCGAACTCATCAAATCTCGCTATCGTCAGCGATGCCACTCACGCGGTCTAACCGGCTGGCAGTCGCGATAACGGGCGCGATAACGGCCGCGATAACGGGCGCGATAACGGGCGCGTTGATAAGCACGACGATCGGGTGCGGGGGCAAAGGCGGAACTCAACAGCCCTCGTCTGTCGTTTCAGAGGTCGGCTCGACAAATGCCGACGCTGCCGCAAAGGCCAACGCTTTAGCTGCCGACGCCGGTAATACAGACATCAGCGCCGCCGCCAACGCCAAAGCCGCTAGCATCGCCGACGAGATTGAGCAGGCGGGCGGAAAGGTGGAGCGAACGGCGGGCGACACGGGAAAGACCTCGGTGGCGAGCAACTCGCTGACCGGGATCACACTCGCCAAGACGGCGGCGACCGACGCGCAAATCGCAGGCTGGATCGACCAGTCGCCGTCGCTGGAAACGCTCGATCTCACCGGCTGCGCGTCGGCCGGTTCCCAGACCTGGGCCGCTGTTTCCCGCACCAAGCGTCTACGCCGCTTGCGGATCAACGACACCTCCGTGGATGACGCCGGCTTGGCGTTGATGGCAACGGGGCTCGAGCAACTTGAACAGTGCGAGCTGCAACGTTGTTCGCAACTTTCCGCCGCTGGCTTGGAGAGGCTCGTAGAGTGGCCGCGACTGCGAGATCTAAAGCTCGGCGGACCGGCTGTCGGCAATGATACATTAGCGGTGCTGGCCCGCTGTTCGGGGCTCCGTGTCGTGGGCTTGGACGATACCGCCGTGACCGACGTGGCCGCGTTGGCGACGCTGAAAAACGTACAGCGATTGTCGTTGGTGCGAGCGGCCGTCACCGACGCCGGACTGGGACCGCTTGGCAAGCTACCCGAGCTGCGACACCTGCGGCTTCGCGGCACCAAGATCACCGATCGCGCCCTGGCGTCCGTCGCGCTTTGTTCGCGATTGTCGACGTTGGATCTAAGCGAAACGGCTGTCGGAGACACGGGCCTTGCCCATTTGGCGGGCCTAGGCGAACTGGAGGATGTCAATCTTTGGAAGACGAATATCGGCGACAGCGGACTGGCCCACGCACTTGGCTGGAAGCGTCTCCGGCGACTCAATCTCGACGATGACGTCGCGCTCACGGACAATGGGCTCGTACCGCTGGCGCAGCTCGCCAACCTCGAGTTTCTCCATCTGGGCAACACTCAGCTGACCGACGCAGGATTGCGGGCTTTTTCCAACCTAAAGGGGCTCCGCGAACTGATTGTCACTGAATGTCCCAAGGTGACAGCGGCGGGAATCGGCGAGCTACGGGCGGCGTTGCCGAACGCTTTGGTCCGAGAATAGGGCAAATTTTCAGCGACCGGCCTGTCCACCCTGGGGCGTCGGTGGCCCTCGTCCAATAGGCGGAACGCGGCGAATTGTTTATGCGACCTAAGCGGCGTGCGGGTTCGCGCGCGGTGTTGCGGGATTAGGGGGGGAAAAGCTAAGCTTGCTGTCGCTCGGCGAGTGTCTTCTGGAAGGGAAAAGGAGTTCGTTCTGTGCTAGTGGCTGCTACGACGGAGTGTTTCGATAATTGCTCGCTGCCCGAAGCTATCGACCGACTGCTGGAGCTCGAGTATTCCAGCGTGGAGATCGCTTTGCACGAGGACGGCATCCAACTGAAGCCGTCGGAAGTGCTAACGGATTTCGACCGCGCGCTGAAGCTCTGCCGTAACACGCGGCGGCTCGACGTGATCGCCTACAGTTTGCGGATCGCGGCGGAAGGCGAACGGTTTTACCAGGAATTCTCCGCCTGCTGCAAACTCGCCAAAGCCACCAAGGTCGTGACCGTCACCGTGCCGTCCGCCGAATTGGGCACGCCGTTCAACGAGGAAGTCGAACGCCTGCGGCGTCTGGTCGGCATCGCGCAGGTCGAAGGCGTCCGGGTTGGATTGAAGAGCCAAGTGGGCCGACAGTCGCAAGACCCCGACACCGTGCAGGTGCTGTGCGATAACGTGCCCGGACTGGGCGTAACGCTCGACCCCAGCCACTATATTTGCGGACCGTGCTCCAATCGCAGCTACGACAAGCTGTTTAAGTACGTCTACCACGTGCATCTGCGCGACACGAGCAAAAAACAATTGCAGGTTCGGGTCGGCCAGGGCGAAATCGAGTACGGCCGACTAATCAACCAACTTCAGAAAGTGAAGTACACGCGTGGCCTCAGCGTTAACATCGCCGAAATGCCCGGCGTCGACCATGCTGGTGAACTACGCAAGCTGCGGCTACTGCTCGAAACCCTTCTCTAGGACTGGTTTTCTTCGCGGTTTCGTAACCACGCCCGACATCTTTGCTGTTGCGGGTTGGCCCTATCGCGCGTAGTCTGACGTTCCCAGTTTTGGAAGACTCGCGCCATGCAGCGGCCGATTGCCATCGTCCTGATTCCGTTGATCACTGTGGGGCAGTTTTTTTGCTCCCACGCCGATCTATGCCAGGACGCTCGCTGCGCATCGCATCCGTGCGATTTCGAGGCGAACATCGCTGCACGATCGCATTGCCGGACGGTGACGGTTCATGCCGCTCGCCCTCACATCCATCTGGCTGGAAAACATCGAGATGCACACGCCCATCAATCTGGGCACCAGCACGATGGCCACAGTCACCATGATCATCCGCATTCTGGTCGCGGACATTCTGAATGCGGTCACGGTGAGCATGGAAACGGCGAGCATGGACACGATGAGCATGGACACGAGGTTGTCGACCACGGCCATGAACAGCATGACGCGTTCTACTTTCCGTGCGTCGCGTGCGAAAACCGTGTTCTTCCCGCGAAGCGAGCGACTGGAGTTTCCGCGCCAGTCGTCTACGGCTTCGTAAAGTCGCCCTCGTCGCCGCTGGGTAGCCGTATCGCGACTGCGCACCGGCCTCAGGCCATCGAAGGCGGACCTTCGCTTTATCTCCGGGTTTCGCGCCTGCGGATTTGAAGCCCAGGCGATCTTTTGCCCGCATAGTCGTCGCGAAGTCCGCGCATCGCACCCAGGTGAGCCTGTGCGCCACTTGGAATCTGTTGCGTCCAACGCATGGCTATTTCTTCTTCAGCTTCCGCCGTGCGTCCCGTTTGGCTTTCACGCGACGCAACTTGTGCCTCCCGACCACAGGAAACAAACCCGTGACCGCTTCGAATCAATTTCAACCGTTCTTACGGCCGCTGGCATGGATTTCTGGATTGGCGCTGGCCTGCGGAATGATCGCGGCCGTGGTCGACGCCGGCGGCTTGATTAGCCCAATGCGGCCGATCGCAAACGCGTCTGGACCAACGGGTTTCGCTAAGGCGGAGAATGAGGAGACGCCGACGATTCGGGATAGCGAGGGCTCGCCGAGGGCGGACAAGCCGCAGGTCCTGAAGCTCAGTCCTCAAGCGCGGAAGAACATCGGATTGGTCGCCAAACCAGCGAAGCTACAGTCCTATTGGCGTTCGGTTTTGATTCCAGGAGAGGTCGCGGACCGCCCAGGCTTTTCGGACCGAGGCGTGACTTCGCCAGCAGTCGGCGTGGTGACGAACATCCATGCCTTCCCGGGCGACATGGTCCGCGTCGGCCAACGGTTATTCACCGTGCGGCTATTCAGCGAGTATTTGCAAAACACACAGTCCGAGCTTTTTCGGGCGACTCGTGAAACCGAGTTAACCCAAGAACAAATCCAACGGCTGGCTGATGTCGCCAAGAGCGGCGCGATCGCCGAAGCGAAACTTATCGAACTGCGAAACCATCTGCGCCGGCAGAGCGCCCTGATGCAGGCTTGCCGCCAGGATCTGCTGACCAGAGGGCTTAACCCCGAACAAATCGAGCGAGTCACCCAGGGAGAATTCGTTTCGTCCATCGAAGTCGTGGCCCCAGCGGTCGAAGTGGCGACGCCCACAGCCGCCAATTTAAGCGTCAGTGGACCAGCGGCGGCACGGTCCAGAGGCCCAAACGACCCTACGGCCGCCACGAACGGCTCGGCCCTGGAAATCCAAGAACTATCTGTTGAGCTAGGTCAACAGGTGCAAGCGGGCCAATTGCTCGCCAAGCTTTCCAATCATCAATCTCTGTTCGTGGTTGGACATGCGTTTAAGCAAGAGGCCGCTTTCCTGGAGCGAGCGGCCGCCGAACGCCGGACGATCACCGTGGAGTTCGCTGAAGACAATGACGCCGCTTGGCCCAAGCTCGATCAGGTCTTCGAGATCCGCCATCTCGCCAACGCGATCGATAAGACGAGCCGCACCTTCGATGTCTTTATCCCTTTAGCGAATCAGTCCCGCGGCTATACAAAGGATGGCGAATCGTTTCAGGTCTGGCGCTTTCGGCCGGGCCAACGCGCGCGGCTGCATGTGCCCGTCGAAGAGTATCGCGACGTCTTCGTTTTGCCCGCGCCAGCGGTGGTTCGCGAAGGCCCCGAAGCGTTCGTCTTTCGCCAAAACGGCGACTTGTTTGATCGCCGGCCGGTTCAGGTCGTGCATGAAGACCGCCGGTTCGCGGTGATCGCCAACGACGGCAGCGTGACACCAGGAATGTACCTGGCTCAAAGCGCGGCCGCCTCGCTGAATCGCGTGCTCAAAGCCCAACAAGCGGGCGGTGAACAGCCGGGACTGCACGTCCATGCCGATGGCACGGTCCATGGCGCTCATTAATAGGAGTCTCCGCCATGTTGGACGCTGTCATTCGCTTTTCGCTTCGCTACCGAGCGATCGTGATCGTTTCGTGCCTGATCCTCCTGGTGTACGGGTCCTATTTAGGAACCCAAATGCCTATAGATGTCTTTCCCGATCTTGATCGGCCTCGCGTCATATTGTTGACCGAGTGCCCTGGGCTTGCCACCGAAGAAGTGGAAACGCTGGTGACACAACCGATCGAGACGGCCCTGCTTGGCGCAAGCGGCGTGCAGGATGTGCGAAGCCAAACAACCGCGGGATTGAATGTCGTTTACGTTGAATTCGACTGGTCGATGGAGCCCCGCGCCGCTCGGCAGACGGTCCAAGAGCGTTTAGCGACCCTGGAAGGCGTATTGCCGGACGGCATTCGGCCCCAAATGACGCCGCCCGCCTCGATCATGGGGCAGATCGTGATTGCCGGCGTCTATCGACAAGCGGGACCGATGGGCGGAACGTTGGCGCCACTCGGCGGCACGGGATATTTCGCGGAACTGGTAGAAAGACCCAACCAATCCCCGATAGTCCACGTCTGGAACCCCACCGACCGGCGCCGTCCCGAACTGTGGCCACCGGTAACGGTGGACACGATCCTCTGGCCCGATCGCAGCACGGCTACCAACACATCGGCTTCCAATCCCGTCCAGGTAAGTGTCAGCGTCCATGGACAGAAACACACGGTCGCCTTTCCATCGGACGAACAACAGCGCATCGAGTTGCGTACGACAGCCGACTGGCTCATTCGCCCCCGATTGCTGAAAACGCCCGGCGTCGCCGAAGTTTTCCTCCAAGGCGGCGGCCGTAAGCAGTACCAGATTCTGGTCGACCCATCGG
Organism: Planctomycetota bacterium; assembly: GCA_046074805.1. GTDB lineage: Bacteria > Planctomycetota > Planctomycetia > Pirellulales > Pirellulaceae > CAIXSC01. The sequence continues at coordinate 8,741 of JBJTOW010000022.1, forward strand.
CTCTACTGGAATACAGCGTCACCTTGCAGGATGTCGAAGCGGCGCTGCGGGAAAGCAATATCAACACGAGTGGCGGATACGCCATAACTGGAGAAACGGAACGGCCGATCCGCATCCTCGGCCGGCTCGGCCCCGAGTCACGCGCTGTGATCGAAGACCTGGGCAAGATACCGGTGCATGTGCATCCCGAGCGGCCGGTGCTTCTCAACCAAGTGGCCCGTGTGGTCGAAGGGACGCAGCTTCAACGTGGCGATGGAGGAATCAATGGGCGACCAGGCGTCGTTTTCACAATCGTGAAACAGCCACACGTCGACACGCGCGCGTTGACCGACTCGATTGAAACGGCATTCTTGGAAGTCGAGTCTTCCTTGCCGCCCGATATTATCATTAACAGCGAACTGTTTCGGCTGAAGAATTTCATTGACCGCAGCATCTTCAACGTCGTCGAAGCTTTGGTCATCGGGGCCATATTGGTCATCGTCGTGCTCTTTCTCTTCCTGCTTAACTTTCGCACGACATTCATCACGTTAACCGCGATCCCGATGTCGCTTGTCATCACAACGCTGCTGTTCCGGATCATTGGATGGATGACGGGAACCCAATTGTCGATCAATGTCATGACATTAGGTGGAATCGCTGTGGCGATGGGTGAGCTTGTCGACGACGCGATTGTGGATGTGGAGAACATCTTTCGTCGGCTTAAGGAAAACCAATCATCCCCACAGCCAAAACCGCCGCTTACGGTGGTTTACGAGGCCAGCCGGGAGATCCGTAGCGCGATCGTTTTCGGGACAGCCGTCGTGATATTGGTATTCTTGCCCCTCTTTGCATTGACTGGCGTCGAGGGACGTTTATTTACGCCGCTGGGCATAGCCTACATTGTTTCTATCCTCGCATCCCTCATCGTGTCTCTGGCCGTGACGCCCGTGCTGTCGTTTTATCTTTTGCCGCGTTCGCGGGCGACGCATCGCGAGCACGACGGGGTGGTGCTGCGGGGTTTGAAGTGGATCGCCGCTCGATTGATCCGGTTCAGCATGGCGCACCCCCGCCTGCTGTTAGCCGCGACTTGGCTCGGAGTCCTTGTGGCAGGTTGGCGGTTCGCGAATCTCGGCAGAGACTTTCTACCGCCGTTCGACGAAGGGAGCGTGCAGATCAACGTGACGCTGCCACCCGGTTCGTCGCTGGCCGCCTCGACGCTTATCGCCCAGTCTATCGATGCCCGACTCCGGGAAAGGCAGGTCACTGACAGCCAACCTCGGGGCGAAATCCTACATTTTGTGCGTCGCACGGGCCGGGCGCAGATGGATGAACACGCGATGCCGGTCAGCAGCAGCGAATACATCGTCAGCGTTAATCCCAAGTGCGGGCGGCGACGGGAGGAGATCCTTGCCGAATTGCTCGATCAACTCCGGGACGAAGCGCCCGGGGTCGATATCGAAGTCGAACAACCGCTGGCCCACCTTATTAGCCACATGGTGTCCGGTGTCTATGCGCAAATCGCGGTGAAGATTCATGGCGACGACCTCGATACACTGCAACGTTTGGCCGACGAAGTTAAAAGCGAAATGCAAAGCGTGGAGGGACTCACGCCGCCCGTGGTCGAACCGATTCGCCGGACGGCGGAGCTACACATTCGGCCTCGGCCAGACGATTTGGCCTTTCACGGCCTGACCCGAGCGCACGTCGCCAACCTGCTTCAAACGGCGCTGCAAGGGCAGGTCGTTTCCGAGGTCTTGGAGGGGCAACGCCGTTTTGGGCTCCTCGTTCGGCTCGAAGAAAGCTATCGCACCGATTACTCAAATCTTGGCCGCTTGCGAATCGACCTTCCGGAGGGACGAGGGCAGGTGGAACTTCGCGAACTGGCCGATATCGGCGAAGGCAGCGGGCCGAACGCCGTCTACCGGGAGAACGCTCGGCGGCGGATTGTCATTCGCTGCAATACGCGCGCACGCGATTTGGCCGGGGCGGTCGCCGACATACGCCAACGCTTGCAAAACCGCGTTCGAATGCCAGCTGGGTATTTTTTCGAATTTGGTGGCCAGTTCGAAAGCCAGCAGCGCGCCACACGCTTCATGATGTTGCTCGCGGCCATCGCCGTAGCCGGAATGTTTATGGTGCTGTTCCTACTCTTTCCATCCGTGCGAATCGTGCTGCAAATCCTTAATGCGCTGCCGACCGCGTTTATCGGTGGCGTGATAGCGCTCGTGCTCACGCGTCAAGACATCACTGTGGCCAGTCTGGTTGGGTTCATTTCCCTCGGCGGCATCGCTGTCCGAAACGGTATCCTGCTGGTGACGCATTATTTCCACCTGATGAAAGAGGAGAGCGAAAGCTTCAGCCAGGATATGATCCTGCGTGGCAGCTTAGAGCGTTTGGCGCCCGTTTTGATGACCGCGCTGACAGCCGGCATTGGCCTCATTCCGCTCGTCGTCGGTGGACGAGAGCCGGGACGGGAAATCCTGTATCCCGTCGCCACGGTGATTCTTGGGGGACTGGTCACTTCCACCTTCTGCGAGTTCTTGATCCATCCAGGTTTGTTTTGGGCCTTCAGCGGAAGGGACTGGGATGCAACACAGGCCGCAGAAAAAAGCGACCTTTAGACATTGATCGCAAGAAAGCCGCGGTGGCTGATTTGCGTGAGATAATCTTTTTTTGGAGTTCAGAAATGCCGCGTCTTTGGAAAGAGTTGATTGTTGTATTTGTGCTCGCGAACACTGCGATTTGGGCAACTGGCTGTCAGCAGCGAACCGCCGCCCCTTCAAGTTCCGCCGGCACCTCGGCGGGACACTCGGACGACCATGATCACGATCATGGCCATGGTCATGAACACAACCACAAGACGGGCGAAACCACTCTTCATGGCAAGGGCCATGTGCATGCCGCTGGTCCGCATGGTGGTGTCGTCGTGGATTGGGGCGGCGGAAAATACCACGTTGAACTGACGATCGACCCAACCAAGAAGGAGGCGTTCGTCTACGTGTTGGGAAGCGATGAGAAGACACCGACGCCAATCACCACCGCTGACGAGGCAGTGCTGTTGACGTTCACCACACCGTCGCTTCAGCTCGCGCTTCAGCCCATGCCGCTCGACGGAGAGACGGTAGCCCGCGCGTCACGGTACTCGGCGACACACGACCAATTGGGCGTGAAGCAGCGTTTTGTCGGCTCGATCAGCGCCGAGGTCGACGGCACGCCGTACGCGGGCGACTTCGAAAGGTAACCGCTTTTCTCCCGCAATGCCCGCCGCGACGGACGGGAGGGATGGGACGTCCGTCGTACGAAGTGAGATCGCCTATTTCCGTCCGACGTCGGCTTGGCTCCATTGGCCGTCGATCAACCGCCATGTCTGGCCAGTAGGATTACGGTCTTGGAGCGCCGGCGGCAGGCGATGGGAACGCACTCCGTCGTAGCAGTGCAAAGCCCCGAATCGACGAATCGAGGCGGGAATACCGACCGCCGTGAAGCCAGGATGGCCGGTCGCGGGGAACGGACCGCCGTGATTCATCGCCGCGCTAACCGCGACGCCAGTCGGCATCTTGTCATTCAAGAGCCGGCCAACCCGTTGCCGTAGAATCGGCGCAAGACGATCGTAGATTTCGTCATCCTCGCCCCGGTTATCCGAGTAGACACAGCCGGTCAGATTGCCTTCCAGTCGCTGCAAGATCATGGCCGCTTGTTCGACATGGTCGGCGACAACGGCTAGCGAGGCGTTGCCGAACGCTTCGGTCTGGAACGCCTCGGCCTGATCGAGGAATTTGCGGCCATCGACCCGCAGCAACGTATTGGCAAAGCTGTACCCAGCGCCTCCGCCAAGTTGATTGCCTACCAGCGGCTTAGCGCCGGCGGCGACCAGCTTGCGGATACTGTCCGCTAACGACGACTCGACGCCACGCGACAACAGAGTGCCAACCGGCGCTGCCTGGAAGGCGGCGGCCGCTTTGGCCAAAAAATCGCTCGCATCCGGTCCTTCAATCAAAACCAGCAGCCCAGGATTCGTGCAAAACTGCCCCGTCCCCATCAGACAGCTCGAAGTGAATTCCTGCACGATCGCGTCCCGGCGTTCCTTCAATGCGCCGGGCAAAATGACGACCGGATTAACGCTCGAAAGCTCCAGATAAATCGGCTTTCCCACTTCATCGGCGACCGTCTTCAGTTTCAATCCAGCATGGCGGCTGCCGGTGTAGCCGACGGCCCCTGTCCGTGGATCGGCGACCAATCGCTCGCCATCCACGTGGCTCGTCCGGTAGATCAGTTGGACGGTGGAGAGCGGCAGTCCGTACTCACCCAAGGCTTGCAGCGCCTCGACGGCGAACAAACGTGTTGTCCCGGGATGCGATGAGTTCGCTTTGCCAATCACGGGGCAACCGGCGGCGATCGCCGACGCGAAATCGCCGCCCGAGCAGCTCCCGAAAGCGAATGGGAAGTTGTTCGGACCGAACACACATACCGGGCCGATCGGACCGAGGACGGAACGGATGTTGGCGGCCGAGTCGATCGTCGGCAAGG